>DASXFM010000114.1:0-6704 GCA_036489615.1 Verrucomicrobiia bacterium
CCACTTCGGCGGCGGATTTGCCACTGGCCAGCCAGAGATTAACCGCATGTTCCTTAAAGGCTTTGTCGTAATGTTTGTATTTCATTTGACGGTTGATGTTGTACCTCCTTTTCCGTGTCCGTCAAATCGAAGCAACCCCACCCGTGCAATTTTTTCCGATTCATTACTTTTTCCTTTTTCCTTTTCAATTGCCTACCATTTCCCCCATGAAACATTTCGTCCCGATCCTCTCCGTCATCCTCTTCATCGTCTTCTATTTTGAGAAACCGGTTCACGCGCAATCCTTGCCTTCAGACCTTGCCCGTGTGGATTCCGGCGACACCAGAGCCATCAACGCCCTGTGGCGCGAGAATCCGCTGGCAGTGCAATTTCGGACGACAACTAACGTCGTCGTGGCCGACATCAAAGGACCTGCCGAAATCACCATGATCCATTTCGCCTATCCGGCACAGCGCAACCCGGTTACCCACGCCCTCGAATCTTTCAACCGCGACGTCCGATTGCGAATTTTCTGGGACGGCGAAACCACCCCCAGTGTCGATTGCCCTCTCGCAGACTTTTTTTGCGACCCCGACGGCGAGCGCGACTGCGTCAGCAACTCGATCAATACCGCATTTGTAAACGTTCGCCAGGGATTCAACTCTTATTTCCCCATGCCCTTTCGCAAATCCGCCCGGGTCGAACTGCTATACGATGGACCGCTGCCGGCCGGCCAGGAATTGGAAGATACCATGCCCTGCTACTCTTATGTCTGTTACCACACACTCAAGCGCGTGCCCGCTGATACCGGCTATTTTTGCGCCAGCTGGCGGCAGGAAGAATTGCTCCTTGGCCTCAAGGAATACGTGGCCCTGCAGACCACCGGCCACGGCAAATTCGTGGGCTGGAACGTCACCGTCCGCAATCCCTACCTGGACCATTATCCGGCGGACGAGAACGAGAAATTCTTTGTTGATGGTGAAACCAACGCGTCCGTGGAATTTCAGGGACTGGAGGATTCGTTTGGCTTTAGCTGGGGCTTTCCACCCACGGAAAACTTCTTTCCTCTGACCGGTTATTTCCCGTTTCACACCAACGGCGCCGCCGCTTACCGCTTTTTCACCCGGGACGCCATCAATTTCCACAAATCCTTGAAAGTATCTATCGGCTTCGGGAATACAGAAGCCGGCTGGAAATGGAATTATTCGCACCCCATCGGTACGCTGCAATTCTCCTCTACCGTTTATTGGTATCAATTTGGACGGCGCTCGCCCCTGCCGGAAATGCCGCCGGCTGACCAACGCGCGCCTGCGCCCAGGAGATTGTTCTGGCCCGCCGGATTGCCTTATTCTTCTCCGTCGGATTTTGAGGCTGCCGGCGGCAAACTCCTCGTCGGGTGTGGATTATCCAGCGCTGAAACTGTCTATCACGCACCCGGCTATTCCATCAACATCGACCCAAAAATCCAGCAATGGGTGATTTGGCCCGATCCCTACTTCTATGGCCGCATGGCCCCGCGCCAGTTCGAAGCGGATTTAAACCTGCCTAAAGGCGCCAAGGGCACCCTCCGCCTTTACATCACTGATCCGGATAATTTCCAGGGCGGCCGAAAGGAAACCATCGTCGTAGGCGGCGAAACCGTCGGGACCTTCGAAAATTTTCAACAAGGCCGCTGGATTGATGTGCCGGTCGGTGCGGAAAAAACGGCCGACGGCAAATTGAGCATTCAAGTCGTCAACGCCCGCAATGGTTCCAACGCCGTCCTCTCGGATATTATGTGGATCGAGAAATGACGGTTGCAGCGAGGCGAGCAAAGCAGAAGCCTGCCCGGAATCTCCAATCAATTCGCGGCCAACGGAAGTTCAACACTAAAAGTCGAACCCTGGTTGCGGCCGGCGCTATCGGCGGAGAGCCTGCCCATATGCAACTGCACCAGGTTTTTTGTGATGGCCAGGCCCAACCCCAATCCGCCGAAACGATGGTCACCCTGGACGAACGCGTGAAACACGTTCGCCAGTTCGGCGGGAATCATTCCGATTCCGGTGTCCTTGACCTGGACGCACAAGTAATCTTCGTTTCCACCAGAAACGGAACTTTCCACGGTTATCGTTCCGTGTGACGGAGTGAACTTGACGGCGTTCTTTAAAATGTTCCAAAACACCTGCTGCAAACGAACCGCATCACCATCGACAATGCAGCGGGAGACACCCAATTTCAAATTCACTTGAATATGCTTCTCCTCGCAATCGGGCTGGACGATGGCCAGCGCATCGGTCAAAACCTGGTGAACGTCCACCGGTTGGCGGTTCAATATCATTTTTCCAGAGGTAATCCGCGTTAGATCGAGGAGGTCATCAATCAGGCGCGCTTCCAATTCGATGTGATTGCGGATCGTCTCGAAATTCCGGCGCACTTCTTCGGACAATCCATGATCCACGGCGAATTCGCTGGCAATGAGCAACGCCGGATTCAGCGGCGTACGCAATTCATGCGAGAGTGCCGCCAAAAAACGGTCTTTGGCCTGGCTCGCGACCTGGATTTCATCATGGGCCCGTTTTAATTCTTCCACAAAATCGCGCGCTTCATATTGCCGCTGGCGCGCCCGCAACGCGACCTCGAGTGTGCTGATAAGCGTGCCGGGCCGAAAGGGGCGTTCCAATAGAATCACATTGCCGGCCGGTCCGAAAATGCCGAGTCGTCGAATTTGGGTCTGGCTGGCTTCTCCGCCGCTGGTCACCAGGAGGATCGGCACATCGGACCATGAAGGTTGCCCGGCCAGGAGCGAAACGAGGCCGCCGATGGAATTTTCGAGGAGGATTTCTTCCGCCAAAATAATGGCGCCGCAACCATCGCCGATTTCATCACAAAGCTCGGGCACATCGCGGCACACGTGCGGAAACAAGCGGGCTTTGGTCAAAAATTCCGCCGTGAGTTGGGCGTCCTTTCCGGTGGGCGCCAGAATTAATATCCGCCGCTCATGATTCGACGGCATCGCGGCGACCGGACTTTCGTCGGTGTCCGACTGGATGCAATTTTCCACGATCATTCGTCAGGTATATCTTTCACAAATGACGGTATGCCCGTCAGCACGCCATGTAAATCGGTTAATGGCGGGCCGACTTCGATTCCTCCCTTGCTGGTCTTTATTTCACGGATAGTGCGTTCATGGCTGCCGCTGCGTTTTTTGATGACCGCCAGGGCCTGCTTTACCGCGCCTTTTGTCTCATAGTAGCGCAAGCTCACTATCGTATCAGCCAGGTAGGTCAGATCGACACTGGTTTGCATATTTCCGATCAGCCCCTGTTGCGCCAATACCATCAGGGTAACAACTCCCTGCTGGCTCAAATAGGAAAGCAGGTCATGCAATTGCAGGTTCAGATATTTTTCCGCCGGCATCGCATTGAGGTAACCGTTGATGCTGTCAATGACCACCATTCGAATATTGCTTTCGGAAACGGCGGTGAGGATGCGGTGTGTCAGTTCGCCGGGAGAAATTTCAGCAGGATCAATCTGCTCGATTTTAATTGTTCCATCGTCGACATAGGGCCTGACATCCATCCCCAACTGTTCAGCGCGGTTCAGAAGCGTTCCGACTGTCTCGTCGAAAATGAACGACAGGACCTTTTCCCCATGCCTGGCCGCGACGAGCGCAAACATCAGGGCAAGAGTGGATTTGCCGGTTCCGGGCGGTCCAATAAACAAATTGCTGGTGCCGCGGTCGAGCCCGCCGCCAAGCAGCGCATCCAATTCCGTGATGCCGCTGGCAAAACTTTCGCGCTTGAACGGGGTACGATGCTCCGCGGCGACCAACCGGGGGAAAATCACCAGCCCGCCTTTATTGATGATGAAATCATGATTGCCTTCCCGAAATTTTACCCCGCGAAGTTTTTGGACCTGCAATTGGCGGCGCGCAACCCCATATTCCGGAGAGGAACGTTGCAGCCAGAAAACCCCATGCGCAATACTTTCAATCTGCAGATCGCCCGCCCCTGCCGAGCGATCATCCAGCAGCAGCACCGTGCATTTGCGACCGGCGAAATGCTGTTTCAACCGCAGAATCTGGCGGCGATAACGCAACGGCGTTTCGGCCAGCATCCGCATTTCTGAAAGCGAATCGAAGACGACTCGCGCCGGTTTCACCCGGTCCACTTCGGCCAGCAGGGTTTTGATGGTACGGTCCAGTTCGACTTCCGACGGGTGAAAAAAGGTATTTTCGGCTTCCTCGTGCCAAATTTCCTCCATTGACGCCAGTTCAAATAAATTGATTTTTTCCAAATTCCAGCCGTGCGATTGGGCCACCATTTCCAGTTCTTCCTTCGTTTCCGACAAGGTGATGTAAAGGGCTGCTTCACCGTGTTGCACGCCTTCCAATAAAAATCGGATCGCCAGCGTCGTTTTGCCCACGCCCGGATCGCCCTGCACAAGGTAAACGCGATTTGGCGGCAAACCGCCGCCAAGAATTTCATCCAACCCTTCGACTCCGGTAGCGCATCGTTGAGGTTGGTTCATACAGATTGGAAATGGGTCGGGTTATGCGAATCGAAATTCGTTTTCACAGGATTCATTTTCTCTAAAAACAACAGGGATGACCTTTCGAATGCACCGTCGGGAGCTTTTCGCCGGGAGTCATTGCAAACAGTACGGAACAGTCAAAATGCACTGGAAAGGACGCAGTTTCAACTGGCTGACAATGCCTGGGTTCGTTTTCTGCTACCGGCATGTGCAATAAAGTTCACCGGTACAATAGCCGTTAGGTTTGATGCGAAACATTTTGGCCTCCATAAAACGCAGTAAACGTAGCGCGTCGATGCGGGTCTGTCAAGGACATGGGGAAGGCGGATCATGTCTTAGGGCGCATCTTTGCACTGTTCCTGGTAGGGACGGCGCGCTGCGCTGTCCGCGACGCGTTTAGCGGCGCAATGAATGGGGTCGGACGTTGGACCGTCCCGCATTGCGGGATTCCGCCCGCTCTACGGGCGGTGACGGCGCAGCGCGCCGTCCCTGCCACCACCGACGTAAGAACAATGTGCGGATGCACCCCATGTCTTATGCACAATCCATTTGCGGAATCCTTCGCCCGCTTCGCGCGACCCAAAATCTCTGTGACGATCAATTCAAATTAAGTTGCGCCGGCTGGACATTTGTTTGCATCAATAACTCCCCGGTGTAACCTCTTACATGGATGTTGCTAAGGCTCGCATCCATGACATTCGCCAGGGAAATGCCTTTGGAGCATGTGCCGGTGATATTGGAAAGAGTCAGGCCGTCCAGCGGCCGTTCGGGGGCAATCTTGCTGACATCGGCCAGGGCCGTGGCATGCGTCAAGCGGACGTTTGAAAAGCTAAAGTTCTTTCCCTGCGGATAGCCAGCCAGTCCCGGGACGGGATCATCCTCCGTGTTCGAATTGCCTGCGCCAGCCAGGTTAACGCGCAAAAAGCCGCCGCCGAGAACGTCCAGGTCGTTGCCGGAAATATTTTCGATGACGCCGCCACGGCCAATCCGGGTTTTGATATAAATTGCGCTGGAGCGGGGAGCGGTCATGCGGCTGTGCTCAACGCGCACGTTGCGAATACCGCCGGACGTCTCGCTGCCGACGCCGACACAAGCAAAATGATTGTCAACCAGCGTGCAACCGCTGATTACCACGTCTTCGGTGGGCCGGCCAGCGGCCACGGCTTGCGCGCCGCGCCCGGATTTAAGGCTGATGGAGTCATCGCCGGTGTTGATGTTGCAATCGGCGATGATGACGTGCTTGCAGGAATCAACGTCAATGCCGTCGCGCCTCCCGGTGATGGTCAGGTTGCGAATGACCACATCACTACAGTAAACCGGATGCGTGGCCCAATTGCCTCCTTGCGTGATCGAAAAGTTTTCCCAACGGACGTGTCGACAGGAAACGAACTCGAGCACAACCGCGCCGCGCGGATTTTGCGGCGCAGCCACTTTTGGATTTCCTTCGATTAATCCCGGACCCGCGATGATAACGTCATCCGCATTCGTCGCATAAATAAGCCCGCGATGTCCTGGTTCCCAACGCCCTTCCCAGCGCACCTCGGTCATGGGATAATCGACCATGTCCGCGCTACCGGTAATGACACTTCCCTTTTGGAGCCCAAGAATTGTTCGACTGCTCATCTGCACGCTGCCAATGAGGTAATTCCCCGGCGGCACAAGCACTTCACCACCGCCGCCGGCCGAAGCACAAGCATCCAGCGCTTTTTGAAAAGCCGCCGTGTCCTTATTCGTCCCATCACCAGTCGCACCAAAATCGCGAACGTTGAATACGGAAAACTTTGACAGGGCAGGCCCGCTTTCGCTTTTACATCCGACCAAAGCAAACGCGAGTAACGTTGAAAACAGAAGCGTTTTCTGAATCGCGCGTCCGTTCATCGAATTGATACAAGCATTCGCCGTTTCAAACCATCTGACGACAATTCTCCTTCTCCTGGGGGAGAAGGCCGGGATGAGGGTGGGCTCTCCCCAGCCGAGGAACGAGGCTCCAACTAACCGGCTCACGTAACGAGAAAATAGTTTCATTTGACAACACTATCGGTTTCATCCTCCTCCGGAAATTCATCAAACTCCCGGTGATGGTCAATGCCGCGTAACTCTTGATCAGCAAAATCCAACGCCGCATTCCAATCAGCAGCGGTCAACGCGTGCCGATGCTTTTCGTAATTGACGCCCACGCGGTCCGCGCTCACGCCCAAAAATGTATAGACTGG
>DASXFM010000116.1:0-24929 GCA_036489615.1 Verrucomicrobiia bacterium
CCACTTCGGCGGCGGATTTGCCACTGGCCAGCCAGAGATTAACCGCATGTTCCTTAAAGGCTTTGTCGTAATGTTTGTATTTCATTTGACGGTTGATGTTGTACCTCCTTTTCCGTGTCCGTCAAATCGAAGCAACCCCACAACCCCACTTTCCTGAATTCCTGTGTATCCTTCGCGTCCTTCGCCCCCTTCGCGCGACCCCATGTTCCTTTTTGTTCTTCCATGACGTCTCAGCCGACTTACCGCCCTCCTTTAGTCGCCACTAAATAAACGCTAATTGGATTCCTGTTTTTGGCTCGGAATAACCCGGCAGCCCGTTTAGACAGAATGGCCCCCCTTTTCAAATAAATTGTTATTTATTTAGACGCCGGAAATGTTCATTTAATCTTTCGTATACGCCCATTTAATCCGAAATCCCTGACACACCCATTCTGATTAAACGAAGCCGGCAGCAGTCCCCATCGTCGTCCTCGACTTCTCACCATAGCACCTGCGACAGCGGACCAATTCTCGAGCAATCAACAAAATATCCGTAATCCAGCAACTCTCGTGTAGCGCCCCGTAGCGGCACTGTAGCGCCAAATGTAGCGGGCTAAGCAATTGGAAATCAAAGGTGTAGCGGCGTAGCGGCCTATACAACCTCACGTTACCTCTACCTGCTCGAATCAGGCTCATCCTGTCCGCCGTAGCCGTCTTGACCGCCATCCTGTCCGCCATTAGCTTCCCATCGACCGACGAAGCTTCCGATCGACAGCGGAGGCGAAGGTGGACTTGCGATTATATATTAAGTACCAATCATCCGACCCCGTTTCCCCCTCGAAAAAAGATCCCTCCGTCGTTTCCAAATCACCCAAAGGTCAAACCCTCAGATTTCTCAATCAAAGACGCCATTATGGTCGTGCCAATTCGTGCAATTCGTGTCTGGTTTCCGGTTTCCACCCTATAGGCAGAAAAATGGAAACGAGGCTTAAATTGCGGACTCGGGACCTTGGGCTCCCGTCATGTTTGGTGTCCCCGCTTTAGCGTGTCCGGTTGGGGCCCCCTTCACGCGACCAATAAAGCCTGAAGTCAAAAACAAATTGGCTCGCTTTTGGGCTGGGTTTTTGGTGTTTATGGAACTTTCATAAATGGAAATCGTCATACAACCAAAGCAGGAAGCGGCCGCGAAAGTCGCCGCGCGGCTCATCGCCCGGTTGCTGCGCGAAAAACGTGACGCCGTGCTCGGCCTGGCCACGGGCAGCACGCCGCTGCCGCTGTATCGCGAACTCGCGCAAATGAAGCTGGATTGGCGCCGTGTCACCACCTTTAACCTGGATGAATACGTCGGCCTGGCGCCCAAACATCCCGCGTCGTATCACCATTTCATGCGCGAGAATTTCTTTCGTCACGTCAATATCCCGGAAAAAAACATCCATATCCCCGATGGCATGACGCCGGATGTTCCGGCTTTCTGCCGCCGTTATGAAGATAAAATCCGATCGGCCGGCGGCATCGATCTGCAATTGCTGGGCATCGGTTCGGACGGCCATATCGGTTTCAACGAGCCTTCGTCCTCCCTCGCCTCGCGTACGCGCATCAAGACGCTCACGGAACGCACGCGGAGCGACAATGCCCGTTTTTTCGGCGGCGAAGCCCAGGCGCCGCACCACGTCATCACGATGGGTATTGGAACGATCATGGAAGCCCGATATTGCCTGCTGCTGGCGTTCGGCAAAAAGAAAGCGCGCGCGATTGCGGGCGCGGTCGAAGGCCCGGTCACGGCGATGAACCCGGCGTCTTCGCTCCAATTGCACCCAAAGGTCACTGTTTGCCTGGATGAGGCTGCGGCGTCGCTCCTGAAAATGAAGCGTTATTATCGCTGGGTCTTCGATAATAAACCGGACTGGCAAACGTATTGAAATAAGCCGAGAATTTCGCGAATGAACATGAGACGTTTTGAACCCCCGCATAGCGCACTCATCATAGTTAGAGAAAATTTTTGCGTGCCTGCGATCACCCTCACCCCGGCCCTCTCCCCCGGGAGAGGGGGAATTATCCGCCGATGGCTTGAAACGACGAACGACGCGATTGACTCGATTGACAAAAGGTTTAAGACACGAATTCCAAAAGCGCATGGACTTTGAACAGGATACATCGCCCCTGGAACTGCTCTGGCAGGAATACGGGCGCGGGATGCGGGACTGGGACGACCTGACGCTCGCGCGCTGGCTCTCGCAAACTCTCAGCCAGCTTGAAGGACGGGTTTGGCGGTTCTCGCATCCGCTGGCGGTAGTGTATCGGCTCGGCGCGCAAATCGGCCACGAACGGGCGATCTGGCAAAAGCGCCTGGCGACGATGCCCGGCGCTTACGTGGAATCCCCCTGCTGCCATTCACCGGCGTTGCCGTTGCTGACGCGGGACGTGCGGGAATCCGGACTGGTGTGCCTGCATTGCAGCGAGACGCTCGCTCCCTTTGATGAAATTCCCGCTGATATCCGGGGCGAATTGCTAATCTGGGCGCAGCAATACGAACCGGTCCATGCCGTCGCGCATTGGGATGATCGCCAGCGCCGGCGCGCTGGCAGTTACGACACCGCGTTTGAAAACGCCGCGCAACAGGCGGAAAAATTTCTCGCGCACGCGGGCAAGGAACTCGGTCCGCGACTGTTGAACTATTATCCGGCGGCGATTTGGGAAGACCAGGATGAATGCCTGGAGGTACGTCCGGAAGATGTCACGTTGTGAAACGATTGCAAATGAACACAACTAAGCCATCACCGGCCGAACGCCATCCGTTTCAACGTTTCAACGTTTCAACGCTTCAACGTATCCGCACGTGATTAAGTGGTTTTTCAAATGGGTGTTTCGCCTGTTCGCCCTGGCCGTTGTGCTGGTGGTAGTCCTGTTGTTGTCGCTCAATTCGATCGTCCGCATTTTGATGGAGCACAACATTCGCGAGCAAACGGGCATGGACGCGGAAATCGGGCGCGTTGAAATCGGCTGGATTGAACCGACCTTTGAAATCCGGGACGTGAAAATTTATAATTCGCTCGCGTTCGGAGGCACGCCGTTTCTGGACATTCCGGAAATCCACGTCGAATACGATCGCGTGGCGCTGGCCAAAAAAGAATTGCACCTCAAATTGTTGCGGTTGAATCTCTCCGAACTGGACATCGTCAAGAGCAAGAACGGCCAAATAAATGTTTTTGTGTCCGCCAAGGCAAAGAAACCCGGAACCGCGGCGCCAGGAACGCCGTCTTTCCAAAAGCAAACCGGTTTCGAATTCAAAGGCATCGATGCCCTGAACGTTTCGTTCAATGAGGAAAAGTTCATTGACCTCCAAAATCCCCATAACAATCGGGAGCAGACGGTGGGGATTCAGAATTGCGTAGTGCCGGACGTGAAAACCACGCGAGACCTTGCGGGACTGGTCCTCATTATCGATTTGAGGAGCGATCATTTTTTTGATCCGTTGATTTCAGGACAGGTCAAGTCCGCGCCTTTGAAAAGCGTTCTGAATTTGATGGGGGGAGCGTTTTGAGATTGGATGGATGGATGAATGGATTTTTGGATTGATGATTAAATTTTGGCGTTTTCGGGAGGGGATTCTTTTCTTATTCTCATTTTGTGCATCGTGATTCGCTTAAAACCGCCGCCCGTCTGGTCGTCAAATTGGGCACAGGCGTCCTGACCGACGGCCGGAAGCAAATTGATCCGGCGCAATTGGGGCAGCTTGCGGCGCAAATCGCCGCGGCGCGGTCTTCCGGAAAGGAAATTGTCATCGTTACCAGCGGCGCAGTCGGGGCGGGCATGGGATTGCTCGGTTATGAGAAACGCCCGGCTCAATTGGCCGAGCTTCAGGCCTGCGCCGCCGTCGGACAACCGAGATTGATGGCGCAATATACCGAGCATTTTGCCCGGCATAACCTTCACGTAGCCGAAGTCCTGCTCACGCACGACGATTTGGAGCACCATGAGCGGCACTTGAACGCGCGGAACACGCTCGTAACGCTCCTGGGCCGCGGGGTCATCCCGATCATCAATGAAAATGACGCCGTGTCCCTGGCCGAACTCAAATTTGGAGACAACGACCGGCTTTCCGCTCTCGTGGCTTCCCTGTTGCCGGCGGACCTGCTGGTCATCCTGACGACGGTGGACGGCGTGCTGGAGAATTTTGGGACGGCAAATCCCAAGACGATTTCGGTAATTGAACGCATTGACGGCGCGATTGAAAACCTCGCCGGCGGCACCTCCAGCGAAACCGCTGTGGGCGGAATGAAATCAAAAATCGAAGCCGCAAAAATCGTGATTCGATCCGGCATCCCGCTCGTGATTGCATCCGGCAAAAAGAAGGACGGGCTGGAAAAAATCCTGGCCGGCGAAGATGAAGGAACACTGTTCGTGGCGCCGCCGACCCGATTGCAGGGCCGCAAGCGCTGGATCGCCTTTTTTCATCATCCCAAAGGAACGTTATTTGTGGACGTCGGCGCGCGGAAGGCGCTTCGCGAGGACGGAAAAAGCCTGCTGCCGCCGGGCGTGGAGCGGTGCGAAGGCAATTTCGCGGCCGGGGACGTCATTCGCATTTGCGATTTGGACGGAATGGAATTCGCCCGGGGCATCGCCAAATTTGACGCCGACGAGATTCGGCAGAGAAAACCAGAGCGCGTGGAACTGGTGCATCGTGATGATTTGGTAATCCTTTAAGACTTATGCTAGTTCGCCACGCCTCGGACTTGCCGGCCAGAAAATCCAAGGCCGAGTATGAAGAGTGGCTGCATAAAATCGAGGAAGGTGATTTGCGAACATGGGTCCGGCGACTTTCCATACCCCGAAACTTCACGGCCCAACCGGAAGAAAACCGGGCAACGGCACAGTGGATTGGCGACCAACTTAAATCCTGGGGCTACGACGTGACATATCAGGGCCGATATTATAACGTTCTCGCGTTACCGCCGGAGATTCAAGGTCCGTTGGTCCTCGTGGGAGCGCACTTTGACAGCATTGCGACTACACCGGGCGCGGATGACAACGCCAGCGCCGTCGCCGCCATGCTGGCCGTCGCAAAAATCTTCGCCGGCCATTCCATGACCGGGCAGATTGGCTTTGTCTCTTTCAATTGCGAGGAAGACGGATTGCTGGGCAGCGCGGATTTTGTGGAGAAATATCTGATCCCGCAAAAAATCCCCGTGGCCTGCGCTCACATATTGGAAATGGTTGGTTATGCTTCGTCGGCAGCCAATTCCCAGGCGGTGCCTCCCGGCTTGCCGATACGCGTGCCAACAACGGGCGATTTTTTAGGCATCCTCGGCAATCGCGATTCCGCGCGGCCGTTGCGGGAAATTTTGGCCACGGCCCGGACGTATCTTCCCGATTTCCCGGTGATCGGCTTGCGGGTTACGCTTGGCCTGGAAAAATATTTTCCCGTGCTCCAGCGCAGCGATCATGCCCCATTCTGGCGCCGCCGCCTTCCATCCGTCATGTGGACCGATACCTCGGAATTCCGCAACAACAATTATCATTCGTCGAACGATTTGCCGGAGACCCTGAATTACGAATTCCTGGCGAACGTAACGCGCCTGCTTGCAGTCATGGTGGCGCGGCAATGCGACCAAATCCGAAATGAAGAAAAACACCGCGATTAATGATTTGCTCAAAGTGATGGCCAAACTGCGCTCGCCGAAAGGCTGCCCGTGGGACCGCGAGCAAACGCATCTGAGCCTCCGCCGCCATGCAATTGAGGAGGTGTATGAACTGATTGACGCCATCGAAGCGCGCGACGACCACGAAATGGCGGAGGAACTCGGCGATTTGCTGCTGCAGGTGGTCTTTCATTGCCAACTCGCCAGTGAACGCGGCGTGTTCGATTTCGAACGCGTTGGCCGCCTGCTCGTTGAAAAGCTTATCCGCCGGCATCCGCACGTTTTTGGAACGACCAAGGTGGCAAACGTGGACGAAGTTTGGGCCAACTGGGAGCAGATCAAGCGGGCCGAAAAGCACGGCACCGCGCACGCCCGACACTCGGCATTTGATGGAATTCCCAAACATTTGCCGGCCTTGATGCGCGTGGAAAAACTGGCGAAAAAAGCGCGCAAACTTTTTGGTAAGAACGATCTGAAGTTCAACAACGGCAAAAAGCGGTTGAACAAAAGCGAACTGGCAAAGGAATTATTTGAGCTGACGACTTTCGCGCAACACCGTGGATGGTCGGCCGAACAATTGTTAAGTGTGGAAACGAAGCGCCGGGAGCGGGAATTTCGGAAACGGGAGATGCAAGGCCGGCGGAAGTAATGGATTTGGGGGATTCAGACGGAGAGGACGGATCGGGCCGGTGTGTGAATTTCCTTTTTCCTTTTTCACTTTTCCTTTTTAATTTCAGCATCATGAGCATGAGCGATTCCAATTACTTTATTCACGAAGATCCATGGCGCATTTTCCGAATCATGGCCGAATTCGTGGATTCATTTCAAACCATGTCCCAGGTGGGGCCCGCCGTTACGATATTTGGTTCGGCGCGAACGAAACCGAACGATAAATATTATCGCGCCGCCGTTGCCATCGGCAAGGGCCTGGCCAAACACAACCTGGCCGTCATCACGGGTGGCGGTCCGGGGATCATGGAAGCGGCGAACAAGGGCGCTATGCAATCCGGCGGCAAGTCCGTAGGCCTGAACATCGAACTGCCGCACGAACAGTCGGGAAATCGCTTTGCGAATGTGCCGATCCATTTCCACTATTTTTTCGCCCGAAAAGTTTGTTTTGTGAAGTACAGCCTCGGATTTATATATATGCCGGGCGGATTTGGAACCCTCGACGAATTTTTTGAAGTGGCCACGCTGGTCCAAACCGGGCGAATCCCGCAATTCCCGCTGATTCTTTTCGGCCGGGATTATTGGAGCGGCCTCTTGAAATGGGCCAAGACACAAATGCGCGACCGGCATAACTTCATTTCGACGAATGACCTCGACCTGGTCACGATCGTTGACAAGCCGGAACAGGCGGTCGAGTGCATCCTGGATTATTCGCGGCGCGTTGGGCCTCCCGCCGCGCTGCCGCAGGCGTTTGCCTGATTGAACGTTGAATTGTTCAAACGGATGGCGACAGGACGGACGAATGAATTGGGGCGATTTTAGAAGAGATAATGCGCAATTTGAACGTTTTAGTTCGCCTTGACACGCCGCGCAACTAGAGTGACGTTGTGGTGTTGGATTAAACAGAAAGTGAAGTGAAGTTATGAAAATGCAAGGCTTCCAAAACACAGGCTTAACGTTGGTGGCCGCGATATTGGCGGGTTTTTCGGCTGCAAACGCTTTCGGTCAGGATACAAATGCGTTTGGTCAATACGAAATGCCGCCACCGACTAGCGCACCAGCAACGCCAACAGCCGCTCCAACCACGCCGTTGTCATCCGCGGACATGCAAATTCTGCAACTGTCTCAGGCCAAAATCGGCGACAGCACTATTATTACCTACGTCCAAAACTCCAGCATGGTATACGGCCTGGACGCGGCGCAAATTGTCTACCTGAAACAACAGGGCGTCTCCGAACCGGTCATAAACGCGATGTTGAATCAACGCACGGCCATGGCCGCAGTCGCTCAGCAACAACAGCAGCAACAGCAGCAGATTTCCGCCTACGCCGACCAAAGCGCGGCGGCACAACAGGCCGCGGTGGCGCAGCCCAGCACCCCGCCTCCATCTACTACATATATTGTTCCGGATACCCAAACGTACAATTACAATAACTGGGCATACCCGTATTATTATCCCTCGTACTCCTATTATCCCTATTACTCAGCGTATTGGCCGGTGGGGGTCTATTGGGGCTGGGGGCGCGGATACTACGGCGGCTTTCATGGTTATTATGGCGGGTTTCATGGCAACTTTGGCGGCGGCTTTCATGGTAATACAGGCGGTGGATTCCATGGAAACATGGGCGGTGGATTCCATGGTGGCGGTGGCGGTGGCCACCACTGATTGCGAACTGGGGAATGAGGGATTCCTGGAAAATGCACATTTTTAATTTTTCCTTTGTCCTTTTTCCTTTTTAATTGACGGCGTGCGTCCGCTGATTGATGAAGTAGAAACCGCCGCCACACCCGACTCACTCACGGGATGGCTGTTTCATTGCGAAAAAACCCCGCGTGGGGTTGTACTACTGCGCGGCGGCGGTGATTTTCCCCAGGCGCGGTATTCATTTGTCACCGCAAATCCGTTCATGGTGTTCCGCGCCTTTGGTTCGCGATGCGAGATCACACGCCCGGCGCCATCCGCCAGCCATGTTCAGTTTGGCAACCCCTGGCAAGTTCTGGATGCGCTCATGTCGCGCTGTGAACTTCTTGACGAATTGGACCTGCCTTTTCCCCTGGGAGGATGTTTTGGCTTTTGGGGCTACGATCTCAAAAATTTTACCGAACCCAAACTTCCGCGGCGGGCGCTGAATGACCTGGAGTTGCCTGATTGCCAGGTCGGCTTTTACGACAGCGTCGTCATTTTTGATCATCAGCTTGGCAAAACATTTATCGTCTCCACCGGCCTGGATGCGGACGGTTCAAGGAGTGAACATCGGGCAAACGAACGATTTGATTTTTGGCGCGAAGCGCTGGCGAAGTCCGGCAGGGATGTATGGGGCCCACCGTCCGCCACCCACCGTCCGCCATCCACAATCCCGAGCCCGGTGCGATCCAACTTCGCGCGGCAGGAATTTACCGGGGCCGTTAGACACGCGCAGGAATACATTCGCGCCGGCGACATCTACCAGGTGAATCTTTCGCAACGCCTGAGTGCGACGAGCGCCGATTCCGGCTGGGCATTTTTTCGACGATTAAATGCGGTGTCCCCCGCCCCATTTGCGGCATTTCTGGATTGCGGGAATTTTCAAATTGTCTCGTCTTCTCCGGAACAATTTCTTCGCCTAAGCGGACCGCATATCGTGACGCGACCGATCAAAGGCACACGCGCGCGCGACGCGGACCCAACCTGCGACGCGAAACTGGCCTACGAACTGCAAACCAGCGCCAAAGAGCTGGCGGAATTGATCATGATTACGGACCTGCTGCGAAATGATTTGGGAAAGGTGTGCGAATTTGGTTCGGTGCAGGTCCCGGAATTGGCCCGGTTGGAAAAGTTCGCGCAAGTGCAGCACCTGGTTTCCACCATTGAAGGCCGGTTGCGGCACGGTGTCACGCATTTCTCCGCGCTGGCTTCGTGTTTTCCCGGCGGCAGCATCACTGGCGCACCGAAATTCCGGGCGATGGAAATTATTGACGAACTGGAACCGGTGACGCGCGGGCCGTATTGCGGCTGTCACGGCTATCTGGGTTTCAATCGTGAAAGCCAGCTAAGTATCACCATTCGAACAGCCATCTGCACGCCGGACCAAATCCATTTCAATGTGGGGGCAGGGATCGTGGCGGATTCAAACCCTGAATTGGAATATGAAGAAACATTGGCCAAAGGGGCGGGATTCCTGGCGGCGGTGCAAAGAGGAATTGAACCTCGAACGCGGAATATCGAACGCGGAACCTCGAAGGATTAGCTTTCCCGTTCCTGGTCTTTGCCCTGGTAAAGACCGAACTGGACGAGCTTGGCCTTCATCGTGATGCGGGAGACACCGAGCCAGCGCGCAGCTTTGGCCTGGTTGCCGCCGGCCTGCTGAATCGCCCTGGAGAATAACTCCCGCTCCGTGGTCTCCAGCGCGAGGGCATGGGCGTCTGTCAACTCACCTCGCCGGGCTCCGGCCAGCAATTCATCCACGTATTCTCCAAACGGTTTCGTGGCAGAATACGCGGGACTGGCGGCCCGGCTTATCGCGGCCTGCACGTGGTCGCGGTTGATGGAGTAACTCTGAGCATGCAGAAGCGACTTGCGCACAATATTCTCCAACTCCCGAACGTTGCCGGGCCAGGTTTGCGATTGGAGAAGGGCCATGGCTTCGGGATGAATGCCGGGCTTCGTGTTACCCAACTCGGGCCCGTATTTTTGGAGAAAATAATGCACCAGTTCCGGAACGTCTTCCCTTCGGTTGCGAAGCGGCGGGAGCGTAATGACCACGACGTTGAGCCGGTAATAAAGGTCTTCCCGAAATTGTTTCTGCCGGATGGCCGTTTCCAAATCCTGGTGCGTGGCGGCGAGCACGCGCACATCCACCGAAATGGTTTCTTTGCCGCCCAGCCGCTGCAAACATTTTTCCTGCAACACGCGCATCAACTTGACCTGCGTGCCGGGGGACATGTCCCCGATTTCGTCGAGGAAAATCGTGCCGCGATCAGCCTGTTCAAACCGCCCGATCCGCCGCGTTTCCGCTCCGGTAAAAGCGCCCCGCTCGTGGCCGAACAACTCGCTCTCGAGCAGCGTTTCGGGAATGGCGGCGCAATTGATGGCGATGAACGCCGCGCCGGACCGATCGCTGTGCTGGTAAATGGCGCGGGCGATAAGTTCCTTGCCGGTACCGGTTTCGCCCCGGATCAGGACGTTGACCGGTTTGGAGGCGATGCGCCCGACCTCTTTGTAGATCTCCTGCATCGCCGGGCTCCGGCCAATGATGGAATCGCGTCCAATTTCAGGCTCGCCCAACAGCACCGGTTCGGACATCAACCGGTTGCTGTCCACGGCGCGACGGATCAGTTCCAGCAACTGCGGAATGTTAAAAGGCTTGAGAAGATAATCGTAAGCGCCCTGCTTCGTGGCTTCGATGGCGGTCTGCGTCGTGCCGAAAGCTGTGACCAGGATAATCGGCAGGCGAGGCTGGGCGGCGTGCAATTGGCTGACCAACTCCAGCCCGCCCATGCCCGGCAGTTTTAGATCCGTGATGACGACGTTGAACGTTTCGCGGGCGGCGCGAGCAAGCCCGAGATCGCCCCGGCTTTCGATAATCGTTTCGTATCCCTCTCCGCCCAGCACGCGTTGCAGCGTGTCCCTGATGCCGGGGTCATCGTCAATCAACAGGATTTTCGGCGCGGTGTTCATTCAACGAATCGCGGTAAGATGATGCCAAAAGTGGCGCCGTGGTTCACGAGGGTTTGATACTGCAATTCACCGCCGTGCTTTTGCACTATCTGCGCGGCAATGGTCAGGCCCAGTCCGCTGCCTTTCTCCTTGGTAGTAAAGAAAGGGTCGAATAGCCGCTTTTCTACGTCCGGCGTAATGCCCTTGCCTGTGTCTGTGACCTCGATTGCCACCACCGGTCTTTCGACGCTGGCGATGGGCTTTCGGTCCGCCCGCGCGCGCAAAGTAATTTTGCCGTCAGCGCCAATGCTGTCGGCGGCGTTTTGCACGAGATTGATGAGGACCTGCTTGATTTGGGCGGCGTCGGCGCGTATCCGCATGGGCGCAAGAACCTCCATGATCAACTGGATGTTCGACTCTCCCAGTTGAGGCGTGAAAAAGTTTTGCAATTCGAGCAATAAATCTTCCACGTTGAATACGGTTGGCTGAGGGTCAGCCGGGCGCGCGAAGCGGATGAAATCGTTGACGATCCTCTCCAGACGCAGAATCTCCCGTTCCACGACTTCCACGTTTTCGCGCTCCGACGAACCGGATTGAAACTTTTTTTTCTGGAGGTATAAAGCGGCCTTGATGGCGGTCAGCGGCGTCCGGATCTCGTGCGCCACGCCGGCGGCAAGCAGGCCCAGTGCCGCCAGTTTTTCGCGGCGTTCGGCGAAGGCCTGGCTCTCAACGAGCCTGACCCGCAACGGTGCGATCAAATCCCGATAAATTTCCACGGATAGCGTCGCGCCAAAAATCAGTAACAACCCCAGGGAAACCAAAATCGACATTCGCAATTCAAACAAAGTGTGATGCGCGTGCGCGAGGAGTTCATCGCGCGCTTGAGAATGCGCCTGCGCCAGCGAACGGCTCAATTCGAACAAAGCCTGCGATTCCTGGCGGATCGGTTCGATGTCGGACAAACGCGCGTTGTCCTGCCTGCCCGACGAGGCAATTTTGTTGTGAAAGCCTTCGATCGTTTTGAAATAATCACCATAAGAACTCCCCATTTGCTGCAGAATCTCCTTCTCCGACGGATTGCGCAATTTGAGTTTTTGTTCAGTCATCCAGGCGGTCAATTCATCGCTTTCTTTGAGGCAAGCGGCCCACGTGGCCGGATCACGACTGATGCCGTAACCGATGACAGCGTTGTTGAGGTCACGGAACGAATCCCTGAATTGATTGGCGATGCCGGAGCTTTCCAGGTCCACATTGTTCAATCGAGTTTGCAGATCGGTGACTTCGCGTTGCGAGTTCATCGTAATATAAACGATCAACGCGGCCATCATTCCCACAGCCAATCCGAGCACCGCCAACCGGAATTTCATATTGAGCTTCATAGACCTGCGCGTGAAATTTTAACTGAAATGACTGCCGTCGCCACCATGAAAGTGACCAGCAGTGAGCGACAACCTATATATTTTTACGAAAGCCGTGCGACGCAAAGATCCCTAAAGGCAACGGCAGCGGCACAGTGCAAATCCAGTTAGCACCCCAGCATAGCCACTGTGCAAACGATCCAATCCCGGAATTGAACGTTTCTATTTTCCGGTCATTTTGCTGAAGCTTTTGCAAAATCATCTCCACGCGGATTTTGGCTTATTTTTTGCTTAGGCGGGCGCATTACTTGGGGGCATTGAATTAATGCCTGTATTATCTATGAATCTTTCGGGACACGCCACCCGAGAGGAGCTTTCGCATTTTAAGAAACGGCCGGACTTTTTTATTGTCGGCGCGCCGAAATGCGGCACAACGGCTTTGGCCCATTATTTGGCCAGGCATCCGGACATCTATATGCCGCAGAAGGAAATGCACTTCTTCGGCTCGGACCTGGATTTCGGACGCCAATTTTATCGCCGTGACCTCAACGCGTATCTGGCTGAATTCAATCGCTGGAGCGGTCAGGCGCGCGTGGGCGAGGCGTCGGTGTGGTACCTCTTTTCCAAACGGGCCGCGGAGGAAATCAAAGCATTCAATCCCGATGCGAGCATTGTCATCCTCCTTCGCGAGCCTTCTTCCATGTTGTATTCACTGTATTACCAATTTCTCTTCGACGGGAATGAATATCTTCCGTCTTTTGAAGAGGCGCTGGAGGCGGAACATGACCGCGGCCTGGGACAGCGTATCGGCCGCCTGACCTATCTTCCGAAGGCGCTGGCTTACCGTTCCACCGCCTTTTTCACGGAACAGGTGCGGCGCTACTTTGAAATTTTTGGGCGGGAACGGGTGCACGTGATTATTTACGATGACCTGGCGGCGGATACTGCGCGTGTGTACCGCGAAACACTGGATTTCCTCGGCGTTTCCAATTCGATGGATCCGCCGGGCCGGGAGACGGGCGGAACTGTATCGGTCAAAAGTCCCGTCTTGCGGTCTATTCTCAATGACCCGCTAGTCCGCGGAACCGCCATCGCTCTGCGACGCTGGCTGCCACGGCCGATTTTTGCGGCAATTCAAAAAGTCGGCAATCAAATCGGCTCTTTAAACCTGGCCGCCGTCAAGCGGCCACCCATGGCCGCCGCCCTCAGGATTTCGCTGCAGCGGGAATTTGCGCCGGAAGTTGAGCGCTTAAGCGCCTTGTTGGGACGTGACCTGACACACTGGAGCAGAACCGAACCATTGGGCGCCGGACAATCTGCGACGTGCGCCTCTAATTCCGACTCCGCGCCCAATTCTTCGTTGGCGCCGAAACTCTCTGATGGCGGCGCGCCAACTTGAACTTACTTGTGTCTCAATCCTTTATTTTGGTTTTAATCTGATATGAACTGGTCATTCATTACCGAACGATTGTCAAAAGGCAGGCTGGGCACCGCCGCGCTGCTCTTTGGCGTGGTTCTCGCCCTTTTTCTAAATGGGGTTTTCGCGCCGAACCAGGTCCTGTTCTCAAACGACGGCCCGCTTGGCCGGCTCAATTCGCAATGCCATCAACTGCCGCAAAGATTTCTCGGTTGCTGGCTGGACTTAAACAATATCGGGTTCGATGGTGGCGCCGCTTCGCCATCTATCAGCTTTTTGATGCAATGGCTGCTGGGCCCGGTCTGGTTTTCGAAATTCTATGCGCTTTTGTCTTTGCTGATCCTGGGACTGGGTGCGTGGTGTTTTTTCCGGCAGTTGCGATTGGCCCCGGCGGCATGCCTGTTGGGCGGTCTCGCAGCCATGCTGACTTCCATATTTTTCTGCGTCGGCACCTGGGGACTCGGCTCGCATGACATTGCCGCAGGCATGATTTTTCTGGCGCTCGCTTGCCTGGCCGACCCGGAGGCGCGCCAACGATGGTTGCTTTTGATTTTAGCCGGCTTCGCGGTCGGCATGGACGTAGTCGAAGCGGCCGACGTGGGAGCGATTTTTAGTTTATTGGTCGCTGGATATGCGGTCTATCAGGCATGGATCGCCGACGGTCCACGCGTGAAAAACCTGGCGATGGGCATGGGCAAATTGGCGCTGATAGTGGTTTGCGCCGGTTTCCTGGCCTCGCAGACCATCCAGGGCCTCATTTCAACCTCCATTTCAGGTGTCTCGGGAGCGCAACAAGACGCCCAAACCAAAGCGCAACGCTGGGGTTGGGCCACGCAGTGGAGTCTGCCGAAAGTCGAAGCTCTGGGACTCCTGGAACCGGGCCTCTTTGGTTATCGACTGGACTCGCGTGACGGCGGGCAATATTGGGGCGAGATGGGCCGGGACCCGGCCTGGGACCAATACCTGGCTGACGGACAAAAGGGCCCGGAGCCAAAGGGCGTTTTCCGTTATGTCGGCGGCAGCAATTACATCGGCATTCTCATCGCGCTGCTGGCGCTTTGGACAGCCGCACAATCGTTGCGCCCGAAAAATTCTGTGTTCAGCCCGGAACAAAAGAAGTGGATTTGGTTTTGGTCTGCCATTGCCATTGTCTCGTTGTTGCTGTCGTTTGGACATTATGCGCCTTTTTATCGGTGGTTTTATGCCCTTCCCTATGTCTCCACGATCCGTAATCCCACAAAATTCCTATATCTGTTCATTCTCGGGTTTGTGATTTTGTTCGCATTTGGCGTAGACGCTTTGTGGCGCAAATACATGAACAATTACCAGGGCGGCGCCGGCAGTTGGTGGAAAAGGGCTGACCGGTTTGAGAAAAACTGGCTGATCGGATGCGGAATCGTTTGGGTTGCGGCTGTGGCCGGTTGGTACGTTTATTGGCAGCACATGCCGGAATTGGAACACTACCTCGAATCGGCGCGCCTGACCGCAAAGGCCGACCAGGTCGCGGCCTTCAGCGTTTTCCAGGCGGGATGGTTTGTCTTGTTTTTCTTTCTGTCGGCCGGCCTCCTGGCGCTGATTTTGCGCGGCACATTCTCCGGAAAATGGGCGGGCGCGGGCGTGGTCGCGCTTGGGGTATTGCTGGTTGGCGACCTCGGCCTGGCAAACCGCCCGTGGGTTGTCTATTGGGATTACAATTATAAATACGCATCCAATGCAATTATTGACGTGCTCCGCGAGAAACCTTACGAACACCGCGTTGCCCTGTCTCCCATCTCATGGCCGAGCCAATTGGCTATTTTCTACAAACTCTATAAGGGCGAATGGATACAACAACAACTTCCATTTTATAACGTCCAAACTTTTGAGACTGTCGAAATGCCGCGGATACCACAGGATTTTTCAGACTTTACCAAATTAATCAACAGTCCTTTGGCCTCTCGCCCGTTGTTCCACTTCAGCAGGGCATGTCAATTGACCGATACCCGTTACATGCTGGGTCCGGCAGATTTTATGAATTTGTGGAACCGGCAGCTCCCGGACAAACCTTTGCAACTTTTGGCCCGATTTAACCTGCAGCTCAAACCCGGCATTGTGACCGCAACCAATCTGGACCAGGTCACGGCCGTTCCAGACACCTACGGCAGTTATGCGCTCTTTGATTTTGCCTCGGCCCTTCCACGCGCCAAACTCTATAGCCGCTGGGAAGTCAATGGGAACGATACCAACGTGCTGGGGCAACTATTCAGCCCGGATTTTAATCCCGAAAACAGCGTCTTTGTGGCCGGCAACGCGCCGGCGGACTCGGGGACAAACGTGGCAAACCCGCCAGATGACGCCGTTCAATTTGTCAGTTATGCGCCGAAAGACATTGTGCTCACCGCCAACGCCGCCGAGGCGTGTATCCTTCTTTTAAGCGATCATTTTCATCCGGATTGGAAAGTGTTTGTGGACAACCGGCCCGCGAGTTTGTTGCGATGTAATTTCCTGATGCGTGGTGTGTATCTTCCGCCAGGAACGCACACAGTGGAATTCAAATTTCAGCCGCCGGTTCGATTGCTCTACGTGAGCGTGCTGGCTCTCATCACTGCGCTGAGCGTGCTTGGCCGCTTTATCTATGTAGATGTCAAATCCCGGCCCAAGACTCCCGCGCCGGTCCCGATCACACCCCCGCTCGCGCCACAGAAAAAATCCGACAAATCGGCGGCGCGAAAGAAAACGCAAAGAAAATGAGCACCCAAGCATAAGCCATAAGCAGGTGTGTCTCCGCGTTGCCGGGCATTTGCCCCGAAAGTCCGGGTTTTGCCGCGCGAGCCGCCGGTTTCTGCCATGGCATGAATTGCGCTAAATGAAAAATGTGTTATGAAAACGATTTTGCTGGCCGATGATGATCCAGCCATCCGGCAAACGCTTGGACAAGTCCTGGTCCTCGAGGAATACAACGTCGTGTTTGCCGCCACGGGCCGTGAAACGGCGGCCCAGTTCATCTCGTGCGTGCCAGACCTGGTGTTGCTGGATTTAAACATGCCCGACCGCGATGGATGGGACGCTTTTCACCTGATGAGTACCACGCACCCGTCGGTGCCTGTCATTGTGATCACCGCCCGGCCGCACCAGCATGAGCGCGCCGCCAGCCTGGGGGTGGCCTCGCTGATGGAAAAGCCTTTGGACATTCCGGCACTATTACAGACGGTCCGGGACCTTTTGGAGGAACCCCGCGAAAAGTCGGCCGACGGCCTCGCAGCAGCGTAACACTTCGCGCTCATATGAAATTTCCTTTTGACGGCACACAGAAAGACGTCCTGACGATAGAGGTGATTGTCTTCCAGGTAGAAATTTTTCCGGTCCACATTAAATGGCCCCGGAAAGGAGGACCCGGACGCCGCGCGCCGCGGAACTGTTACCGCCGCGCCCGTGGCAACGGCCGTTTGGGCGGGCGCTTACTGTAAAATTCCTTTATAAATGGAGGTATTAGTGGTAGAAGATTCGAGCACAACCAGGACACGGCCCGGAGGCCGCATGTAACCATTTGGTTACTTTTGATTGCGCGGCGGCCGGAGTTATTTATTCTATCTCAAAATTCGCAATGCTTATGGATGATAATGAAAAAAGAGTGACCGCAAAACGTTCGCCTCGTTGGCCGTGGGCCCTCGGCGCGGCCATTGTTGTCCTTATCCTGATCACGTTCCTGACGCACCGGCACTCCGCGCAGCAACCGGCGGCGTCCCACGGACGCGGCGGCGGCGGCGGCGCGGGCGCGCCAGTTACGATCAGCACCGCGACGGCGCAAACGGGCGACATGGGAATTTACATCGAAGCCCTGGGCACGGTGACCCCAATCTATACCGTGTCTGTGGAAGCGCGCGTGGCCGGGCAAATCGAGAATGTGGAATATAAAGAAGGGCAGCACGTTCATGTGGGAGACCCGCTCATCGATATTGATCCGCGTCCTTATCAAGCGTCGGTTCTTCAGGCAAAGGGCCAGCTTGAACACGACAAGGCGCTGCTGGCCGACGCAAATTTGGACCTGGACCGTTACAAGGAGGCTTTCGAAAGCAACGCCATTCCGAAACAACAATATGACACGCAAGTCGCCACGGTTCAGCAGGACCAGGGTTCCGTTGACGTGGATGAGGGAAACCTCAGTAATGCCATGGTGAACCTGGACTATTGCCATATTACTTCACCGATCGACGGGCGCGTCGGATTGCGCCTGGTGGACCCCGGCAATATCGTCCAGGCCAACGGAACCACTCCATTGGTCATTATTGCCCAAATCCAGCCTGTCACCGTGATCTTTAACGTGGCGGAGGATGACCTGCCCAAGGTGCTTGCCGCGGTGCGGGAGAACGCTGATTTGCCGATGGACATTTATGATCGCGAAGACCAAAACAAAATCGCCAGCGGCAAACTTGAAACACTGGATAACCAAATCAATACTTCAACCGGCACGCTGCGTCTTCGCGGCGTGTGCTCAAATGAAGACGAATCCCTTTTCCCAAACCAGTTTGTCAACGTGCATCTCCTGGTCAAATCTCTTCACGGGGTAACACTCCTTCCCAATTCAGCGATTCAGCGCAACTCCGAATCCGCGTACATATATTTGGTTAAGTCCCCGGAAAATGGGCAGACCAACACCACGGTCCAGATCCAGACCGTCACCACCGGCGCGACGGACGCGACCAATTCCCAGGTGGACGGTATCAGCCCCGGCGCCATGGTGGCTGCGGATAATTTTAATCGTCTCTCTGATGGGTCGAAAGTCCATCTTCGGTCCTCCGGCGGCCAGGAGCAGGAGCCCGGGCAAGGAAAGCAAAAAGGCCATCACCATCAAGACTCGCAGTGAATCCGTCGAGACCATTCATTTTGCGGCCCGTGGCAACGTCGCTGCTGATGTTTGCCATCCTGTTGACGGGACTGGTTTCATGCCGGCAACTGCCAATCTCGGCGCTGCCGGAAGTGGATTATCCCACGATCCAGGTCATTACTTTTTATCCCGGCGCCAGCCCTGACGTCACGGCTTCCGCCATTACCGCCCCATTGGAGAGGCAGTTTGGCGAAATGCCCGGCCTCAACCAAATGACATCGATCAGTTCGGATGGCAGTTCACTTATTACACTGCAATTCGATTTGGCGCTCAACATTGACATTGCCGAGCAGGAAGTCCAGGCCGCCATTAACGCCGCTCAGTCGTACCTGCCGACGGACCTTCCCTCGCCGCCCATTTACAGCAAGTCCAATCCCGCGGATACGCCCATCCTCACACTGGCGCTGACATCGAAAAGCTATCCGCTCTCCCAGATAGAGGACCTGGCCGACACACGGCTCGCGCAACAAATCGCACAAGTCTCGGGGGTCGGGCTGGTAACCATTAGCGGCGGACAAAAGCCGGCCGTGCGCATACAAGCAAATCCGGTTGCGCTGTCGTCCTACGGCCTTAACCTGGAAAGTCTTCGCAATACTCTCCAGCAAGCCAGCGTCAACGAAGCGCTGGGCAATTTCGACGGCCCCCGGCAGGCTTACGAAATCAACGCCAATGACCAGCTTCAAAGCAGTGAAGATTATCGTTCGCTCGTCGTCGCGTATGGCACCAATGGCGCCCCGATTATTCTGGGCAACGTCGCCAATGTCACAAACAGCGTGGAAAACAGCTTGCTGGCTGCATGGATGAATAAAACCCCAGCCGTGATCGTCAATATTCAGCGGCAGCCCGGGGCGAATATCATTCAGGTGGTGGACCGGATTAAAAAAATCCTGCCGCAGTTAAAGGCCAACCTCCCCTCCTCCGTGGATGTCACAATTCTGACTGATCGCACCACAACGATCCGCGCTTCGGTGGCAGACGTCCGGTTCTCATTGATCCTCACGGTCTTCCTGGTCGTATTGTCGATCTTTTTGTTTCTGCGAAATATTCCGGCGACGATTGTTCCCAGCGCTGCTGTGCCCATATCGCTGATCGGCACGCTGGCGATCATGTACCTGTTGGGGTTCAGCCTCGACAACCTCTCGCTGATGGCGTTGACCATTTCAACGGGATTTGTGGCCGATGACGCCATTGTGATGATCGAAAACGTGTTCCGGTTTATCGAAGAGGGAGACAGCCCGATGCAAGCCGCCCTCAAGGGCGCCGGCCAGATCGGATTCACGATTATGTCTCTGACCATCTCGTTGATTGCCGTGCTGATACCCTTGCTGTTCATGGGCGGTGTTGTGGGACGGCTGTTCCACGAGTTCGCCCTGACGCTCAGTGTGACGATCCTGATTTCCGCCGGTGTTTCGTTGACTTTGACGCCGATGATGTGTTCGCGCCTCCTCAAAGCCAAAGCGGACCGCCGTCCCGGCCGCTTTTTCCAGGCGTCGGAAGGAGTCTATGAACGCATTATCAACTCTTACGGCACCGGATTGAAATGGGTCCTGGACCATCAGCCGCTGACTCTGCTGGTGGCGTTCCTGACGCTGTTGTTAACGGTCTTTCTCTATATCATCGCCCCCAAAGGATTTATTCCGATTCAGGACACCGGCGTAATTCAAGGCATTTCGCAGGCGCGGCAGAATATTTCCTTCGAGGCGATGTCCGAAAAGCAACAGGAGCTCGCCGATGTGATCCTCCAGGACCCGGCCGTTGAAAGCATTTCTTCGTTCATCGGCGCGGATGGAATCAACGCAACGTTGAACAGTGGCCGCATTCTGATCAACCTGAAACCTTTGGCCGAACGTAAAACCAGCGCCAGCGACATCATTCGGCGCCTGCAACCCGCTCTCTCAAAGATTCAGGATGTGACTCTTTATATGCAGCCCGTCCAGGACCTGACCGTGGAAGACCGGGTGAGCGCCACCCAATTTCAATTCACTTTGGAAGACGCCAATGCCGACGAATTGAAAACGATGACGGCAAAGTTTGTGGACCGGCTCAAAGCCCTGCCCCAACTGCGCGACGTGGCCACAGACCAGCAGAACGACGGCTCGCAGGTGTACCTGTCCATCGACCGCGTCACAGCGTCACGGATGGGCATTACGGCGGCGCAAATTGACAACACGCTTTATGATGCCTTTGGGCAACGCCAGATCAGCACGCTGTTCACCCAGTTAAATCAATACCATGTGATTTTGGAAGCGTTGCCGGAGTTTCGAAAGACCCCGAGCACACTCAATGACATTTACATCAATTCTCCAGGCGGTCCGGTGCCCTTGAGCGCATTCGCCCATTTTGAGTCCGGCACCACTCCCCTGGCAATCAATCATCAGGGACAATTTCCAGCCGTCACCGTCTCCTTCAACCTCGCGCCCGGCGTGGCGTTGGGAGAGGCGACGACCGCCATCCAAAAAGTCCTGCACGACCTGGACATGCCGGCGAGCGTCATACCCGCTTTTCAAGGGACCGCCCAGGCGTTCCTGGAGTCGCTCGAAAATCAACCCTGGCTCATCCTCGCGGCCATCATCACGGTTTACATCATCCTTGGCGTATTGTACGAAAGTTATATTCATCCGATGACTATTCTCTCCACGCTGCCTTCGGCCGGCGTCGGAGCCATCCTGGCCCTGATTATTTGTCGCACGGAACTGAGCGTCGTCGCTCTCATCGGCATGATTCTTCTGATCGGCATCGTGGCCAAAAACGCCATCATGATGATTGACTTTGCGCTCGACGCCGAACGCCGGGAGGGCAAGCCGCCACGCGAGGCCATCTTCCAGGCGTGCATGCTTCGCTTTCGTCCCATCATGATGACGACGTTCGCGGCTCTATTTGGCGGATTGCCCCTGGCGTTGGGCAACGGCGTGGGCTCCGAATTGCGCAAGCCGCTGGGCATAGTCATCGTGGGCGGACTCATTGTCAGCCAGGCGCTTACGCTGTTCACGACACCCGTCATTTACCTGTTCTTTGACAGGCTCGCTACCCGGTTCTTTCCGCGGCGCGCGGCAGAAAAAAATGAAGGAAAGCTTCCGGCGGTACAGTCGCCGCAAACGCCATGAATATTTCCTCCCCATTCATACGGCGTCCGATCGGCACCAGCCTCCTGACTGCCGCCATCATCCTGGCGGGAATTGTCGCCTATTTGCAATTGCCCGTGGCTCCCCTGCCCCAGGTGGATTTCCCGACCGTCAGCGTTCAGGCTTCAATGCCGGGCGCGAGCCCGACGATTATGGCATCGTCAGTCGCAGCGCCGCTTGAACGTCAATTCGGACATGTCGCCGGTTTGACTGAGATGACGTCTTCCAGCACCCTCGGGTCCACCAGGATCACGCTGCAATTTGATTTAAGCAGGGACGTTGACGGAGCCGCGCGAGACGTCGAGGCGTCCATCAACGCGGCGAGAGCCTATCTTCCCTCAAATCTCCCGGGCAACCCGTCGTATCGCAAGTGGAATCCCGCCAACGCGCCCATCATGATTATCGCGCTGACGTCCGATAATTACGATCGCGGACAGATGTATGACGCGGCGGATTCCATCATTGAACAGCGACTCCTTCAAATCGACGGCGTTGGGCAAGTCAATATCGGCGGCGGAGCGCTTCCTGCGGTGCGAGTGGATGTCAATCCGACTTTGCTCAATAGTTTTGGTTTGAGCCTCGAAGACGTCCGCACGATGCTAAACGCCCAAAATGCGAACATGGCCAAAGGCCAGGTTGCCAACGGCGACCAGACGGCGGACATTCTGGACAATGACCAATTGTTCAAGGCTGCTGACTACAAACCGCTGATCGTCTCGTATGCGAAAGGCGCGCCGGTGCGATTATCTGACATTGCCGACGTGCAGGACTCGGTCGAAGACATCCGCACCGCCGGATACGTTAACGGAAAGGCCGCGATCCCGCTGATCATATTCTCAGCTCCCGGCGCAAACATTATCGAAACCGTCGACCGCATTAACGCAGCGCTGCCTTCGCTCCAGGCCTCCCTGCCAAAGGGGATCAATATGACGGTCATGATGGACCGCTCGACCACCATTCGTTCCTCGGTCGCGGAAGTGGAGCGAACCCTCCTCATCGCCATTCTGCTGGTCATCCTGGTCGTCTTTATCTTTCTGCGCAGCCCGCGTTCGACACTCATTCCCGCCGTGGTCGTTCCCACGTCCCTGATTGGCACGTTTGGCGTCATGTATCTCTTTGGCTACAGCCTGGACAACCTGTCGTTGATGGCCTTGGTCATCTCCACCGGATTTGTCGTGGACGATGCCATTGTGGTGGTGGAAAACATCTCGCGTTATATCGAACAGGGATTGCCGCCGCTGGAATCGGCTCTCAAGGGCGCGCGCGAAGTTGGTTTCACGGTGCTGTCCATCAGTATTTCATTGGTGGCCGTGTTCACTCCCATTCTTTTGATGGGCGGCTTGCTGGGCCGGCTCTTTCGGGAATTTGCGGTGACGCTGTCTACTGCCATTCTCGTATCTTTGATCATTTCCCTTACCGCGACACCCATGATGTGCTCGCTCCTGCTGCGTCATCAAAAGGAAAAGCCACACGGCCGGATATATCATTTTAGCGAATCCGCGTTCAACTGGCTGCTGGAACATTATCGGAATGCCCTCACCGTCGTTTTGCGCCACCCGGCCATAACGCTCGTTGTTTTCATCCTCACCATTATCGCCAATGTTTTTCTGATCGTCGTCGTCCCCAAGGGATTTTTTCCTGAACAGGACAATGGCACTGTTTTTGGCGGAATTGAAGGTGACGAAGATGCTTCCTACCAATCGATGCAACATGTGGCTCAACGCGTCAATAATCTTGCCACCAACGACCCCGCCGTGGCGGGCGCGATCACCTTCACCGGCGGCAACGGCGCAGCCTATAGCGGTTTCGTGTACATCGCGCTCAAACCGCTCAAAGAACGAAAAATCAGCGCGCTCCAGGTGGTCAACCGTCTTCGCCCCAAATTTGCCGCGGTTCCGGGCGCCACGGTGTTTCTCCAACCAGGCCAGGATTTGCGTGTCGGCGGACGTCAAAGCAACGCCCAGTATCAATATACGATTCAAAGCGACGATTTGAACGACCTTACCAAATGGGGTCCGATTCTCCTGACCCAAATGAGAAAGCTGCCCGGCTTTACGGACGTCAACAGCGACCAGCAAAACGACGGTCTCCAGGCATCGCTCGTCTATGACCGCAATACCGCCGCGCGCCTGGGCATTCCCACGCAACTCATTGATCGCACACTCTATGACGCGTTCGGGCAGGAGTACGCCTCGACGATGTACACTCCGCTTAATCAATATTACGTGGTGCTCGAAGTGCAACCCCAGTTCTGGCAAGGTCCGCAGGGTCTTGCCGATATTTATCTGCATGCGACCAACAGCTCGGCAATGGTCCCCTTAGGCACAATCGCCAGGTACGAGCCAACGACCTCTCCCATCGAGGTCAATCACACCGGCCAATTTCCCTCGGTCACGATTTCGTTCAACCTTGCTCCCGGTTTTCCGCTGGGCAACGCCGTGACTGAAATCTCACAGATGGAACAAAATTTGAAAATACCGCCCACCATTCACGGGAGTTTTGGCGGCACGGCGGCGGCCTATCAATCTGCGCTCGCCACCGAAGTGTGGCTGGTCCTGGTCGCCCTGCTGGCGGTTTACATCGTGTTGGGAATCCTTTACGAAAGCCTGATTCATCCCATTACCATCATTTCCACCCTGCCCTCCGCTGGCGTCGGCGCACTGCTGGCGTTGCTGGTCTCCAATACCGACTTTAGCATCATCGCTCTCATCGGCATCATTCTTCTGATTGGTATCGTGAAGAAAAATGCCATTCTCATGGTGGATTTCGCCTTGTCCGCTGAGCGGGAACATCACATGCCGCCGCGCGAAGCCATTTTCCAGGCCTGCATCATCCGCTTCCGCCCGATTCTTATGACTACCTTGTCGGCCATATTTGGCGCTTTGCCATTGGTCATTTTCAATGGTGTGGGTTCGGAATTGCGCCGTCCCCTGGGGATCACGATTGTTGGGGGCTTGATGCTCAGCCAGGTTCTGACGCTTTTCACAACGCCTGTTGTGTATCTTTATTTCGATCGCCTTCGCCTTTGGCTGCTGTCTACTCTCCGCAAAAAGGCGGTGGTTCCGCCGCCGCTGCCGTCAACCGGCTTTGGCCTCTCGCAGGGGGGCGCCCGATGAAGCTCGTGAAAACTATGCGCACGCATTTTGGAAAAATTCTGTTTGTCATGGCCCTCGCGGCGCTCTGGGCCGGGTGCAGCTTCGCCCCAAAATACAAGCGTCCGCCGGTGGAAACTCCGGCCACGTTTA
>DASXFM010000136.1:0-11158 GCA_036489615.1 Verrucomicrobiia bacterium
GTAAACGTGTAAACGGGGGCGGAAAATGCGATGAAATGCCCGTTTTTATTGGTCAATTTAACAAAACAGGGGGTGTAAACGAGCAACTCAATTACGTCCCCGATACTGCATCAATCTGCCTGGTCGTTACGGGGCAGACGACAGCCGGAAAAAGCCGCTGGCGCCGGTCACTGAGTTTGTCGCACGTCTGGTAACGCCGTCGTTTCCAATTGGACCACTAAAGCTCGTCCAACTGCCTCCGTTCAAGCTCGTATTCTCCTGCAACATCCAATTCAACCAGACCGCCGGCCATGATACGACGACGTTCGCGCCGGAACGTCTGAGCAACAGTTGTGGAAGGAACGTACTGGCGTTGGTCGAGACGGTCAGTGTGCCTCCATTCCAATTGCCGCTGATCAAGTCCATGCGACCATCACCGTTGATGTCGGCGGTGGTTAAGGATTCCGGTCCGCTTCCGACGCTTAACGTGGCATTCGAGCTAAAGATGCCGCTGCCATTGTTGGTCAGGATTGTGAGAGTGTTATCCCCCGCGTTGGCGCTGATCAAATCAACGGCCCCGTCTCCGTTGACATCCGCCGCCACAACTGCAAACGGATTTGAACCAACCGGATAGTAGCCGGTCCGCGAAAACCCGCCGCTGCCATTGTTGGTCAGCACCAACACTCCATTGGCGCTGAGCGTACTGGCGACGAGAGCCAAATCGGGTTTGCCATCGCCATTTACGTCCGCCACAGCGACACAAAGAATTCCATTCAAGTTTAAGAACGGCACGGGATCAGGCGCAAATCCGCCAACACCGTTATTGGTCCAGATGTGCAAATAATAAGTATCCGAGTTGTTACACCCGCCGATGATGTCCGGTTTGCCGTCTCCGTTGACGTCCGCCACAGTGACCCACTTCGGCACCACATATCCGGGAGACCCAACGCTGAAACTGATGTTGGAGCCAAACACACCGCCCCCGCTGTTGGTCCAAATCGTGAACGACGCATTCAATGAATTCGCGCTGATTAAATCCAAATGCCCACGTCCATATAAATCCGCGGCGGCAACCGACTGCGGCGCTTGTCCCGAGCCTTCTGGCAACGTGGCGGAGAGCGCGAAATTGCCATGAGTGTCATTCGTCAAAACGGTCAGCGAATTACCGCCGTTATTGGCCGTAATCAAGTCCGGCCAGCCATCGTTGTTTACATCGGCAGCAATGACCTGATAAGGAAAGCCGCCGACTGCGTAACTGGCATTCGAGACAAAGATCCCGCTTCCAATATTCGTCCAAACATACAGAAAGCTTGGATTGCCGCGAACGCTGATCAAGTCCGGCCTGCCGTCCCCGTTTACATCTGCTACTGTGACCGAACGGACAAACGTCCCGTTGGTCAGGGAATCGGAAAGCGCGAATGGAACCTGGGCAAAAGCAACGGGCAACACGGCAAAAAAGGCCAACGCCGCCAGGGAATGAGCGGATATTTTCATGGTTTGATTTGATTACGCTTCTGAGGCGATATTTGAAGGCTATTCCGGATTTAATTTTTTGTCGAGTGCATCCTTTTCCCGGGATTCGCACTGCGTTCGCTATCCACAATCGTCCCACGGCGTCATTACCACTTGACAACAGACGTCTTTTAATTTAAGAATGTATCCGCGTACAGAGCACAACACAGTTACCGTTGAGAGTTCAAACCAAAGGAACCTGCCATGAAAAAAATGAACAAGGCTTATGGAATTGTCCTAACGCTGATAAGCTGCGTAGTCGTCAGTTTAAATGCCCAGAACATATACATTGGAAGTACGGCAAATAACAGCATTGGCGAATACGGGTTGGACGGATCACCCATCAATGCCTCGCTCATTTCCGATTCACATGGACCAGAAGGCATAGCGATCTCCGGAAATGACCTGTTTGTCGCAAACACTCAGAATGGCTCCGTTGGCGAATATGACGCGACGTCCGGACAGGCCATCAATGCGGCTCTGATTTCCGGTTTGAATTCCCCCAACGGCATCGCCGTTTCGGGTAACGACCTGTTTGTCGTGAATAATAACAACGGCACGGTTGGCGAATACACGACTTCTGGACAAGCCATCAATGCGTCCCTGATTACCGGCTTGAATTATCCCGTCTCCATCACCATTTCCGGATCCGATCTGTTTGTGGCGAACAGTGGTAACGGCACCGTTGGTGAATACACCACTTCCGGCGCGCCGGTCGACACCTCTCTGATTTCCAGCCTGGACGGTGCCTATGACATTGCTATCGCCGGGATAGACCTGTTTGTCGTGAATTTTAGCAATGGCACCGTCGGCGAGTACACGACTTCCGGACAAACCGTCAACGCGTCACTGATTTCCAATTTGAGTTTTCCACAAGGAATCGCGATTTCCGGGAACGACCTGTTCGTTGTGAACGCAGGCAACCACGAGATTGGCGAATACACGACCGCCGGATCAACGGTCAACGCCTCTCTGATATCCGATCAGCCGGCGCCCAACGCCATCGCCATCAGTCCGGCGCCCGAGCCGTCCACCGTTGCCCTGACGGCATTGGGCAGCGCTGCTTTGTGCCTGCGGCGCCGGCGCAAGGGCAAATATTGATCCAAAGATTGGCAAGCCACGCCGCAGTCGCCCTCCGCTTCAAGGCTTTAACACTTCAACACTTCAACGCCGCCAACCCCTCACCCAATCCTCGAAGGCAAATTGGCATAAATCGCCAGCGCCTGGGACCGCGAACGAACGTGAAGTTTTTCGTAGATTCTTCGAATGTAGGTATTAACGGTTTGAACGCTCAATTGGAGAGAATCGGCAATTTCTTTATAAAGGTATCCCCGGGCCAGGAGTTCGAGCACCTCGGTTTCGCGCGGTGACAGGTCGGCCACGCCCGGCATAGTCTGATGCCGAAACGATTGCACTACTTTGCGGGCGATGCTGCTGCTCATGGGCGAGCCGCCCTGATGCACTTCTTTGAGCGCGGCCAGAAGCATTTGACGCGGCGTTTGTTTGAGCAAATAACCGCTCGCGCCGGCGGACAGCGCCTTGAAAATGTGATTGTCATCCTCATAAACCGTCAGCATGACAAATTGTGTCTGCGGCAGAACGGTTTTTAGGCGACGGATGCATTCGATCCCATTCATACCGGGCAGATTGATGTCCACCAGGGCTACCGATGGCTTTTTTTCAGGTAACATCTGGAGGGCTCCCTCGGCATCATCGTGCTCGCTCACGCAGGCAAAACCATCCGAACGGCGAATCCAATCCGCGAAAATTTCACGGGCGGGCGCGTCGTCTTCGATAATCGAAACCGTCACGTTCATGGATGATTTCATTCTATCCGCTTTCCTCAAATTTGGCCTGTCACGATTTTTCGGGACACGGTTACGCCTTGCGTGTTGCCTCAAGTATCAGAAGTTCATTTTATTCGTCTGTCTGAACCTCCCAAAAAAGTCGTCCTCTTTGGACAATTGGTCAATTGAAATTAATCTGTAATTGCTTGTTTACCGGATACTTGACGACGTTATCGGGGGCGGGATTGGATGAAAAGCCGACCGGCCGGTTTTTGGAGATCAGCACAAATTGAAAGGTCCGTTCTTTGAGCATCCCGTCAAAGGACCCTTTGCGTTTGCCAATGGTGAGGACATGGCGCAAATCATCCCAATGCAGTGAAATGGTGGCAAACGCCCCCTTTTCATACTTGCAGGTCAGGCCATCATCTTCGTAGAGGGTAAAATCGCCGTCAGCGCCGGCATAGATGTAAAACATCAACGGATCTGCGGGCTTTTGGCCAATGTATTGGATTGCCGGGCCAAACGGAATAATGGAACCGGCCCGGGCGAAGACAGGAATGGCATCGAAGGCCGCCGGCGCCTGGATCGTCTGCCCGCCCTCAATCGATTTGCCCGTCCACGCGTCATACCATCCGCCCTCTGCCTGGGGCAAATACACCGGACGGCTGCGCGCCTGATAAGTAGTCACCGGATCGATCAGCAGCGACGGACCAAACATATATTCGTCGCCAATGTCAAAAACATTGGTATCGGCTGGAAAGTCCATAACCAGCGCGCGCATTAAAGTTCCGCCCTGGTGCGTCACGTTTCCCGCGAGTGAATAGATGTAGGGCAACAACCGGTAACGCAATCGGTCAAACTTTGCTTCCGCTGCAAACGCCGGGCTTGAGTCGCCCCCAAATTCCCACATTTCGCGATTCGGAAACTCTCCATGTACTCGAAGCAATGGAACAAATGCGGCAAACTCAAACCAGCGCGCATTCAACTCGCACCATTCATCAAAATCTTTCCCGCTCGAAAATCGCGCAGGCACGGAAAAACCGCCGCTGTCCATGCTCCAATAAGGCATCCCGGAAAGGCAAAAACCAAGGCCGGCGGTAATTTGCGCCCGCATAGCGGTCCAGGTGGCAGTCGTGTCTCCGGACCACACCGCCGTCCCGTAGCGCTGCATCCCGGCAAAGGCCGATCTCGTCAAAATAAAAACGCGCCGATCGGGCGCCGCTTTTCTTTGTCCCTCATAAATTGCTTCGCTGTTTTCGAGCGGATAGGCGTTCAGCATGGCCGCGCCGGTGCCCATCGCTGTCGGATGCAAATAGGCGCGCTGACCCTCAAGCGTCGGCGTCGGCAGCATGTCCGGTTCGCTCGCATCCATCCACCAGCCGTCAACGCCTTTGCTGAACAGGGCGGTATTGATTTGCGACCAAAACAGTTTCCGCGCATCCGGATTAAAGGCGTCGTAAAACGTGTCGGGATAACCCATCCAATCATGGATCTCATGCGCCAGGTTTTCTTCATAAAGAAAATGATGAGCGCGCATGATTTCAAAATTCGTCGTGCCCGCATAAAACTTCGGCCAGACGGAAATTGTCAGCCGCGCATGATACTTATCATGAATGGCCCGAACCCAGCCGTCGGGATCGGGAAATCGCGCCGGATCAAACTGGTGCGAGCCCCATTGGTCCAGCTTCCAATAAAACCAATCCTGCACGATATTATCTATAGGGATGTTCAGCGCGCGATAGCGTGCCAGCACATCGAGGCTTTCCTGCTGTGTCTTATAACGTTGCCGGCTTTGCCAGAATCCAAAAGTCCATTCCGGCAGCATCGGCGCCGATCCGGTGATTTGGCGATAGCTTGAAATCACCCGGTCCAGCGATGGACCGTACATAAAATAATAATCAATCCCCTGCCCCACTTCGGACCATAGCGACGTGTCCCGATCGTGCGACGGTGTTTTCCAAAGCAACCGGACCGTCTCCATTCCCTGCTCTTTCGTCCATTCCAACTTCAAGTGGTAACGATGGCCCGCCTCAAAATGAATCCGGGCCACGTTCCACCACGGAATCCACCCCTGGCGCCAATGTGAAATCACCAGGGCGCCATCGACCCAAAGTTTGATGCCATTGTTTGAAAACGTCTCCAACTGGTAATCGCCGGTTTCGTCCGGAACAACGTATCCGTCCCATCGAATGCTAATATCACCATTCACTGGCAAAGCGGAATAGATTATTTGATTCGCGTTCGTCGCGCCGCTGGGAATTCCGATGTCTATGCCCGAATCCGTCCGGCTGCCGGCAAGCTTTTCAAAATTTTCCCCCGCGTAATACGAGCCGGTCAAGCCGCCGGGCCGTCCGTTACTGTCCAGCAGTTGTGACGGCGGAATCGGCTCCGGTTCGCGCAGGTCCCCAAACCGGGTGTACGACGTATTGTCCCAAAATATTCCGTAACCACGGCTGGAAACAAGAAACGGAATGGCAACGGTCCCGTTATGCTGCCACAGGTCCAGGTCGTAGCCTTTGATATTCATCAATCCCAATTGCTGTTGTCCAAGGCCGAATAACGCCTCGCCGTCGTTTGCCGTCCATTGCTGGCGGACGTGATGCGTCTGCTCTCCCTGAACGATCGCGGGCGTCATCGTTCGCCCATCACGCGCTTCTGCCACGGTTAGACGGCCGGCAGGATCAAAAAATGATACTGCCCCGGATTGAAGATCAACCTGCGCCGCCAACGCGCCCGTCGTCAAAATCGCCTCGCCCTTCTCCGATTTCAAAGACCAATGAGTTTTGACGTCATGACGCCCGCCTGCGGAAAGACTTTTACGCGAAGAAAAGGACGCGTCCGGAGAAACGGCGACCCGAATCACATTATCCGCGCACACTTCGAGTTTCAAAAACTGATCACCCAGTGGAATGAGCACTCCATCACTCAGTCGTTCAGGAACCCCATTCGCCGCGTTAGCCGCCGGCGCGCCCGCGAGCATGATGACCGCGAGAAATATCGGCGCGATATAAATACTCGCACTCAGGGGGCTTGCGTCCTGGAGTCCGGTGGCATTGTGCATCGCCGGGGAATATCAGCGCCCTCAATACCTGTCAAGCGACGACCTGTCGTCAAAATTGTGGACAAGCTTTACTTCGCTCGAAATGATGAAATGATGCGACAAATGAAACAGGCCCTCCGATTCCTCTTTGTCCTGCTCGCCATCGGCGCCGGCAGTTCCTGCGCCGCGGACAATTACCGGAATTTCGACGTGGCGATTTATATTCCCGCCGGTGTCGTACGCAGTTTTGATGACCCTCAAAAACTCCAGAACGACTGGAACGTCATCACCAACCAACTCAAGGTGGACAAAGTCTATATCGAAGCGCAGCGCGACCATCAGACAAATAGCGACGCCCTGCTCAATCGCGTCAAACAATTCTTCGTCGCTCGCGGCGTGCGCGTGGCCGGCGGAATGGCATTGTCGGACGGCAGCATCGGCGGGCAATTCCATTCCTTTTGTTACACGGACCCAAACGATCGCGCGTTCATCCGGGGCGCGGCAGAATTAGCCGCGCGCCATTTCGATGAAATCATCCAGGACGATTTCTTTTTTACCTCCACCAAGAATGATTCGGACATCGCCGCCAAGGGGAAAAGGAGCTGGACGCAATTCCGGCTGCAACTCATGGATGACGCCGCCGAAAATCTGCTCATCAAACCCGCGCGCAAGGTCAACCCCAGGGTCCGCATGGTCATCAAATTTCCCAATTGGTACGAACATTTTCAGGGCAACGGCTATGACCTGGACAAAGAGCCCAGGTTATTTGACGGAATCTACACCGGCACGGAAACGCGCGACCCGGTCATCACGGACCAGCATTTACCACAGTATGAGAGCTACGAAATTATCCGCTACCTGGATAATATCGCGCCGGGGCGAAACGGCGGCGGCTGGGTTGACACCTACAGCACCCGATACATTGATCGTTATGCGGAACAGCTTTGGGACACGATGTTCGCCAAAGCGCCGCAAATCATGTTGTTTGAATGGTCCGCCATGACCAGGCCCGCGGAACCCGGCGATCGCGCCGCCTGGGAAAACCTGCACACGAGCTTCGATTACCATCAAATGTCAGGCACATTCCGGCCAGACGATGGCGCTGGTCTCACTTCTCCGACCATCGCCCGCGTGGCCGGTTACTCGCTGGAACAAGTAGACTCGTTCCTGGGACGCCTCGGCAATCCCATCGGCATCGCCGCGTATAAACCCTATCAATCCACCGGCGAAGATTTCCTGCACAATTATTTGGGCATGATTGGAATTCCCGTGGAATTGCACCCGGACTTTCCCACCAACGCAGACCTGGTTCTCCTGACTGAATCCGCAAAGTTCGACCCGGACATCGTGCCGAAAATCAAAAACCAACTGCGCTCCGGCAAATCCGTCGTTATCACTTCCGGACTGCTCCGCGCCTTGCACGGCCGTGGGATCGAAGACATCGTGGAAGCGCAATGCACCGACCGCCGGGTTTTGGCGCATGAATTTTCGACCGGATTCGGCGCCGGGAACGCTTCCACGGTGAACGATGCCACCAACGCAAACATCCTCCTTCCTGAAATTGATTTCATCACCAATGACGCCTGGTCGCTCGTTCGCGCTGAAGCCGACGGCAACGCGTTTCCGCTATTGTTGATGGACCGCTATTCCACCGGCGTGCTTTACGTTTTGGCCATTCCCGACAATTTCAATGACCTTTACGCCCTGCCCCCTGGAGTCACCGGCGCGCTCAAAAACTATCTAATGAGTGGCTTCCTCGTGCGCCTGGACGGACCATCACAAGTCGCGCTGTTTGCCTATGACAATCACACCTTCATCGTCGAATCCTATTTGGACCATGAATCCGACGTCACGGTTTCGATCGCCGGAGATTTTAACCGCCTGAAAAACCTGGTCACCGGAGACGATCCCGAAAGCGGCACGCCCGCACCATCGCGCTGGAGACGCGATAATGCCTATGAACCACGGGTTTCATTCAAAGTTCATTTACCCCCCCACAGCTACGAAGCCTTCGAAATGGAGAAGTGACGGCACGCGGTGCGCCGCAATCCATCCGTCGGATTCGTCCGATCCGTCCCATTAGTTTGCCGAAAACTTCCGCCCGGCCAAATCGTGCGACACCAGCTCAACCACAAATTTGATTTCCGTTCCCGTTCCCGGCGCGCTTTCGATTTCGCAATGGCCGCCGATTTTTTCCAGGCGCAGCTTCATATTGAGCAATCCATTCCCGGAAGAGCGCCCGATCTCCCGGGCCTTTTTTTCTGCCACTGCCCTTGGTGAAAAACCGCGCCCATTATCGCGGGCCACCAGAGTGAACGAGCGGTCCGTGGTCGTCAGCGATACGCTCACTTCGGACGCTGCGGCGTGTTTCACTACATTGTGCAACGCTTCTTTAAACGCGAGGAACAAATGGTGCCGCACTTCCGCGGTGACGAGCCACTGCGGCAGTTGCACGGGCAAATCGAGGCGACAACGAATTCCCAGCGAGCCAAGATACTCCTGGGCAAATTTCCCCAGATAATTTCCCACGCTATCGAGCGTGTCATGCTCCGGATTGACCGCCCAGACAATTTCATCCATCGCGCGCGTCATCTCGCGCGTTGTCTCATAAATCCGGTCCAATTGCGCCGCCGCTTCCCGCGAATTATTCAGCTCCCCGTGCGCCGACTGGCTTAGCAATGAAATGCGCGTCAGGTTGGCGCCCAAATTATCGTGGATGTCCCGCGCGATGCGCGCGCGTTCGCGTTCGACGGCGCGCTGCCGCTCCAGTCGTTCCAGTTTTTGCCGCATTCGCCAGCGCGCAATTCCCAGAACCGCGAAAGTCAAAAACGCCGCACCGGCGAGGCCGCTTCCAATCCGGAACGACCACGTCTGCCAGAAATACGGCTGCACGGTAAACTCCAGGGTCGCCCCGGCGCGGTTCCAAACCCCGTCGCTGTTGCACCCGATAACTTCAAAGCGATAGGTTCCCGGAGGTATATGGCTATAAATGACTGTCCGCTTTGTCCCGGCATCCGTCCAACCGGGGTCTAATCCAGCAAGCCGGTATTTAAATCCCATTTTTTCCGGAGAGACAAAGCTGATGCCGGTATAATAAAACACAAAAGTCTGCTGGCCCGGAGCAACCTGCAATGGTCCATTCGTGCTGCTGAGCGAGCTTTCGGCATGGCCGTCCACCACCAGCTTCTCGATATGAACGGGCGGCGGCAGTTCGTTCACCTTGATGTCGTCCGGGTTGATCACCACGACCCCGGTGCTGGTGGAAAACCATAATCGTCCATCCGCGGTTCGAAAAGACACGGGCTGGAACCCTCCCGAACACTGCAATGTCGGCATTCCATCGCCAATGCCATAAACTAAAGAATGGACCGATGGCGACATTTTGTCGGCGCACTCATTTAACTCCGATTCCTGGATCCTGAAAATGCCCGCATGGGAACTGATCCAGAAATTATTCGAACGGTCCTGCTCAATGGCGCAAATATAGTTATTCGGCAACCCCTGATTGACCCCGACGGACGAAAAACGCCCCTGCTTCAGGCAATCCAGGCCGCCGCCGTAAGTCCCGATCCACAACGCGTTGTGCTCGTCCAAATGGAGGCATTGCACAAAATCGCTGGATAGTCCGTCCGATTGCCGAAACTGTTTAATCACTCCATTTTTCAAACGGCCCACCCCGCCGCCCAACATGCCAAACCACAATGTCCCGTCCGGCTCCTCCGCCAGGGCCCGAATATCCGGCAACACCAACCCTTCTTTCTCGCCGTAGTGTGTGGCGATTCCGTTCTGATATTTCAGCAGGCCCGTAATGGTTCCGATCCAGGTCACTCCATTTTTTCCATGAAGGATCGCCGTGGTGGCCGTGGCCGATTCGGTATTGGTGATTGGCTGAAAACGGGCGCCATGTTTGATGCAGAGTCCCCCTCCCCAGGTGCCAACCCATAAACCGCCTTTAGCGTCCTCGGACACCGACCAATCAAATGGATTGGGAATGCCTGTGTCAGTCCCAAAATTCGTCCATTGGCCATCATGATAACGATATAGGCCGGCGCCCTCTGTGCCCGCCCATAACGAGCCGTCGCCGGACCGGGTTATCGAAAGGACGCTGGCGCCCTGCCAGTCATCCGGAGGTTTTAGCGTGATGACCCGGCTTTGACGGAGCGCCAGCAGACCACTGCTGCCCGTCCCCACCCACAACGTTCCCTCCTGGTCCTCGGACAAACAACGCACCCAATTGTCCGGAAATCCATTGGCCCGATTAAAATGCACGACGTTCTTTCCAGGAAAGATCAAATAAAGTCCCTGGTCCAACGTGCCCACCGCAAGGCATCCTGACTTCATTTGAATCATCGCCTCCACGGGACTTTGACCCAGCGGGCTTTGGCCTTCATCGTGCATCTGGCCGTCCTTCCATTCGGACAAATAGTTTTGCCCGATGATCCAAAGGCCTCCATCCGCGCCCGTGCAAACGCACTTTACATAATCACCGGAACGCGATGGCAAGGGCTTGAGCGAACCATCCTGCAGAATATATGCGTTACCGCCCGCATCGGCCCAGATCGTGCCTTTCGAATCCGAAACCAGGGCCGTCGCGCCGGCCGATCCCTGCGCATTCGGTGTGGCGACGACCCTGCCCTTCACATCCACCAGCGTTCCCGCATCGTTCAAAAGCCAAACGTCGCCCGAGGCATCCGCGCGGATCGTTTGGATTTTCTTTTGCTCCCACGGAGCGCGAAAGTCTGTCGTATAAAAATGTCCGTCTCGATATCGCGTCAATTCACCCGTCTCATAACCGATCCATAGGTTGCCGTCCGCGTCCTCAAACAGGCTGGTAACGCGT
>DASXFM010000158.1:0-2720 GCA_036489615.1 Verrucomicrobiia bacterium
CACGCTAAGGATCCATTGCACGCCAAGCTTTTTCATGGCCCAGATATTCGCGCGATGGCTTAGTTCCGAAGGCAAAATCCGATGACCGCGTGCGTGGCGTGCCAGAAAGACCACGTCACGCCCGGCGAGTTTGCCGGTTAAAAAGTCGTCAGACGGCGCGCCAAAGGGCGTTTTGACTTTAGTCCATTTTTGGCCGGTAAAACCATCGATGTTGTAGAGTCCCGTGCCGCCGATGATACCGATACGATGTTTTGTCACCGCGAAGTTGTAACCATGAATAGGTCGGATGACACGAAAAAAAACGTCGGAATTGCGGAAGACGATGGCGGACCGATCCGCTGCCAGTCGTTCCAAACGATCTGACGACAATTCTCCCGCTCCTCGGGGGAGAGGGCAGGGGTGAGGGCGAACTCTTCGATGTCAGATTGACGTTAAGTCGCGTGAATCGTAAATCGTAAATTCCGAAAGGTTGACAAACGCCGCGCCACCGCCAAAATCGCACGCAATCGGCAGGCGTCCGCTGCCCAACCACATGCCAACCAATCTCACGACTGCTCCAGCCACCCAACAACCTGGACTGAAACGCGTGCTTGGCCTGTCCGGGCTCATTTTCTACGGCATTATCCTTATCCAGCCCACGGCTCCCATGCCTCTGTTTGGCGCGGCAGCGGTGGCCGGTGGCGGACACGTCGTTACCGCCATACTCATCGGCATGGTCGCCATGCTCTTCACCGCCATCAGCTATGGTCGCATGGCCAATGCCTACCCGAGCGCCGGGTCGGCCTATGCTTATGTCAGCCGCGAAATCCATCCCGCGCTCGGTTACTTTGTTGGCTGGAGCATCATTTTCGATTACGTGATGAACCCGATTGTGTGTGTCATCTGGATTGCCGGGGCGGCCGTCGCGCTGCTGCCGAAAATTTCCAACCATAATGAACTCACCGTTTTAACCTGTCTCTTTATTGTGGTGTTTGCAGTCCTTTTCACGGCCATGAACCTGCGCGGTATCGAGGCCAGTTCGCGGACGAATGGTATTATCACGGTGGCATTGGGCGCCGTGATCGTTTTGTTCCTTGGCGCGGCTGCGCGTTATCTCTGGCTCAATCCGCCAGGCCATCCTGCGGACTACACCCGCCCGTTTTATGATCCGCAAACGTTTTCATTTTCCGCCGTTCGTAGCGGCGCGGCGATGGCCGTGCTGACGTATATCGGTTTTGACGGCGTTTCCACGTTGTCAGAAGAAGCGCACAATCCGCGCCGCAATATCCTGCTGGCGACGGTCCTGGTTTGCGTGATTACCGGCGTGCTGGCGTCCGTCCAGGTCTATTTCGCGCAATTGATTTGGCCGGGCACGAAGTTTCCCGATGAAGATAACGCGTTTTCGTATGTTGCGGGAAAAGCCGGCGGGGCCTGGCTGTTTGTCACCGTCAACGTAGCGCTGCTGGTGGCCAGCATTGGTTCAGGCGCGGGTGCGCATCTGGGCGCAGGCAGGCTGTTGTACAGCATGGGACGCGACAACGCGATTCCATCGAAATTTTTTGGCGCAGTTAATCCGCGCACTCGCATTCCCTCAAACAACATTATTCTCATCGGGGTCGTAATGCTGATCGGCGCGTTGTTGCTGAAGGCAATCCAGGAATTGAAGCACGTGGACGCTTACGGTTTTGGCTGCACGCTGTTGAATTTCGGCGCATTGCTCGCGTTCATGGCGGTGAACCTGGCCGCCTTTGTGCACTATTTTATTAGAGGTGAGCGCAAATCATTTTGGGCAGCCGCCGGCAATTTTATTTCGCCAGTGCTCGGCTTCAGCATCTGTGCCTATCTTTGGCTTGGCCTGGGCAAATGGGCCATCATCGTCGGCCTTTGCTGGCTCACCACCGGCGTCATCTACGGCGCATGGCGGACGGCCTTTTTTACAAAGAGGCTTCAATTTGCGAAGGTAGATGCAAATGAAGTTTAATTTGAAGTCCAGAGTCCGCTGTCCACAGTCCTCAGTCACAGTCAGCGCCCGATTCAGGACAGTGGACTGCTGACTGTGGACTCTGGACTTCTTGAAACGTCACAGTTTAGTACTTGACGTAACACGGACCACGCAACACGTTCTTGCCCATGTCAGAAGGAATGAGAATAAAGGACCAGCCGGCGAGTGAGCGGCCGCGGGAACGGCTCGCCGCCTGCGGTCCGGAAGCTTTGAGTTCGGCCGAACTGGTTGCGATTCTGTTAAGGACGGGGCTCAAGGGTACGAACGCCGTCGAAGTGGGTAAACAGCTGATCAACAAATACCGGACGGTACAGGCACTGGCCCGCGCGTCCCTGGCCGATTTGCAGAAGATTAAAGGGATTGGACGGGATAAGGCGGTGACGCTTGCCGCCGCGTTTGCGCTGGCCCGCAGAATGGCAATTGAAATGCAATCGGAGTCCCCTGTGCTGGACAACGCGGCGACTGTTGTCCAATTGCTTCGCGACCAAAATGCTATCAAAGAATCTGAGACCCTCCAGGTGCTGTTACTCAATACGCGCAACCGACTGATTCGTGTCGAAGAGATCTCCAACGGCACCCGCGATACCATTCTGGTGGATCCCGGCGCGATATTCAAAAAAGCCATCGAAGCCGGAGCCTCGGCGATCATCCTGGTCCACAATCATCCCAGCGGCGACCCGTCGCCGAGTGACGCGGACATCAAAACGACCCGCGATTTAATTCGCGCCGGGAGATTGTT
>DASXFM010000175.1:0-17260 GCA_036489615.1 Verrucomicrobiia bacterium
ATTAACGGCTACTGCAGGCGCAGGAGAAAATACTGTTGAGGCGCGGTGGTGGTGGTGGTGGTGAAGGAGAAATTGCCGAAGGAATTAAAAGCATTCGTCGAAAGAACGGTCCAATTCGTGGTGGGCAAAGCAAGATTTGTCGCGCTTAGGACGTAATATGACATGCCCGGAATTCCGTTTGAACCCGTCATGACCAGTGAGGTTCCGTTAAATTCCACGGTGCCGAAAATTGGCAGGGCAGGGGCCGCGACCGTGAGAGTCACATTCGTGGAAAGTGTCAGGTTTCCATCCCGGGCATTGATTATGAGGGTGTATTGACCCGGTGCGATAGAATTTGAGGCGGTTACGGTCATAATCGAAGTTCCCGAACCGGAAATCGAACCAGTGCTGAATCCACCGCTTGCATCCAAAGGCATACCGGCCGCACTCAGCGCTACTGTGTCGTCAAAATAATTTGTCGACGTGATGTTGACCGTGAATGAAACGTTATGGCCGGGCGCTACCGATTGGGTCAACGGTGCGACCGACAGAGTGAGGGGCGCGTAGCCAATGTTTTCAACAGCGGCAGGACCAAGCCGCTCCCGGAGTTGTTCCAGGTAAAGGCTGTGTGGGGTGACAATGCTGCCCAGCGTGTCATAAATGCCGTCGTCGCTGTATCCGGCGGTGGCGCCGATTCCGCCGATGGTCCAATTGTACTGATTGGTGGTTGTGTCCGGTTGTTCGAGTTGGAACTGTGGGACCACGCAATTATACATCACGCTGAATCCGGCACTCCAGCCCTGGCCACTGCCGTCGTTGCCCCGGTTGTTAATGGCCAGATACGGCGTGTAATCGCCTTCGCTGTCGGGCGCCATGTAAATGTTGTCGTGGAGCGCGCCTGCCGCCCAGCGCTGGTGCGGGCCGCCGTTGTAATGGGTGCCGGAACAATTGAAATTGAGAAACACGTTTGGCCCCGGCGTGGCCGCCTGCGTCACCATAATGTGATAATAACCTCCATCGCAGGTGCAACGCTGGAAGAGTGACTGGGCGGCAGATCCACCAAAAGTGAATGCAGCCGGCGCGGCAGATGCCGTGCCGGTGGCGGGATTCGTATAAAGACAATCCTGAACCGTGCACCATTTATCGTTGATGCTGATGCCGTTGCCCCAGCCCGACAAGAGCACATCCTTGATCCACGAATTCCTGATGTTTTGATATGTGATAAAGACGCCGTTGAGAATGTTGCTGGGATAATCCGAGAACTGGCCGACGCCGCAGAGGCTTTCGATGCCGTTCTGCTGGATGCGTTTGGAATCGGTCACTTGATAGACAAGGCCGGTCGTCCATACCGATTCAATCGGATTGCACAACGGCGCATCAAAAGTGATTTGGTTCCCGCTGATAGCGGTGACCTGCCGCTCGAAGTGCAGGCCCGTATCAGGTGTCCAGGGGTTGGTCAGGCTGTTCATATTGATGGCATTGATCCAGGGCTGCGTCTGCGGGCGTTGAATAATGATGGTATCGCCCACACTCAACAGGGAGGTCGCCGAAGGATTGACCGGTTGATAACCGGTCGCCGTGACGTCAGAGACGAGCAGGGCGTTCAGTTGAGTTGTGCCGCCGGAATTTGTCGTCGATAGTGAAAAAGTCTGGCTGCTGCCGGTGGCGGTAAAGACGCCAATGGAATATTGGCCGATGCCTCCCGCAGCCGGAGGGACATTATAGGCGAGCGTCGCTTGATTGTAGCCCAGGGCGTTCTCCATGCGGCCGATGGTGCCGCCACCGCGCGGGTCACTGACCCATACCTGCAGGGCGTACGCATGCCCGGCCGTCAGATTATTCAATGTCACCGTCGCGACAACCGCTCCGCCGTATTCGCCGCCAGTCAGGATGCTGCGGTAGGTGGAAGACAGCGCGCTGAAAGGCGTTTGCGAGGAAGTGAAGCCTCCGTAATAGCTGCCGATGCCGTTGATGCTGACATTGCCCGGGTTGGCGCTGGATGCTCCGGTAAAAGCGACGCCGTTGACGGTCGTATTGTCATTGGCCCAGTCATAGGCGTAGAGCAAAATGCCGTTGGTAAATACGTCCGAATCAGTAGAGATGGTCACGTTCGTGCCCCACGTGATGCCGCCGTTGATATGAACATTTGTCGCGCCCAGCGGAACATAGGGATCAGTGATGGAATAGGCGCCTCCGGTTTGCGTCCAGGAGCCCGAACCGCCAACGCTAATGACATTGCGAGACGTTCCGGTCATGAGCAGAACTGTGCCACTATTTGTATTGTCGCCCGAGCCGCGTAAAACAACGCCGCCGGTGCTAATGGAGAGCGTTCCCGCCACGGTATAAATTCCGGGATTCAGCAGCACCGCGCCGCGAAAACCGTTTGTGTCCGGCGCGAGCGCACTCACAGTGTTGATGGCATCCTGAATATTCGCGGTGTTGTCGCCGGCGACGGGACTGATTGTCAACTTAACCGGCGCGGCTGGCAAAGGCACTCCGCCTTCCATGTAACCGGCATAGGAGAAATCCGGAAGATGATTGCCCAAATTATCCGAGTAATATGTCAGCAACCCGTTTGTTCCGAAATGGACCCATTGCGCTGAAGGGGCCTGGCCGGGCGAGGCGGGATGCACCGGTCGATAGCCGGTGGTTGTGACATCGGATACGAGTAGAGCGTTTAGTTGCGTTGATCCGCTTGAACCGTTGGACTGTAGCTTGAAGGTTAGGTTGCCGGACACCGCCATAAAGACGCCGATGGAATATTGACCGACGCCGCCGGGGCTGGGCGGGACATTATAAGCAAGCGTCACCTGGTTGGCGCTGGTGGCTGTTTCCGTGCGCCCGACTTCTCCGCCATTTGCCCTTGGATCGCTGACCCATATCTGCACGGCATAAACATGGCCGGCGGTCAGCCCGGCCAAGGTAACTGTGGCCGCAACGCTGGAACTGGTTGCGAATTCTCCGCCTGTCAGGATGCTCCGATAGGCCGGTGAAAGACTCGCAAACGGCTGGGATGAGGAGTTAAAGCCCTGATAATATCCGGTGAGACCGCTGATGACGGCCTCGCCTGCGTCGGCGCTGGATGTTCCCGTGAAGGCGATGCCATTGACGGTCTGATTGGCATCGGCCCAATCGTAGGCGTAGAGCAAGGCGCCGTTCGTAAAAATATCTGAATCCCCTGAAACGGTCATATTCGTGCCCCAGATAATTCCTTGCTGTCCGTGGGAAACAACCACGGACAGCAGAAGAACACAGAGCGCGAATATGAAATGCGAATTACGGATAAACCAGGCGATAGAAAACGGTACCGTTGGCGGAATTGATGGGAACGCTGATTTGATTGACGGTAGTGGAACCGGCCACGGTGGACCAGTTCGTATTCAAGCCAATCGCCACGGTGTTGGTTTGCGCCTGCAGCCGCCAACCGGTGTGATCAACCGGCCAGCTCAAGTTTAAATTGCCGCCGGACACGGCAAAGGTGATATTCGTCGGATTTGTATTCACGGGTGAGGCGCCTTGCAGCAACAGAATGGAGCCGTCGGTGGACAGATTGTTTTGCCAGCTGTAGGTCACGTTGCCCGCCACGTTTTTCACCGGTAATTGGACGGATGAGAAGCCGGAAACCGGAATGCTGAACAATTGGAAGCGATTGCTCGTGATCAAATCCGGCCCAAGATTGGTGACGAGGAGCGCGCCGCTGACAGTAATGGACGGGCAAATAATTTCGTCGTTGGTGACAGTGCCGGCGGTGCGATTCAGGTCCATAATGACCGTGCCGTTGAGCGTGGCGGAATTGACGGACAATTGGGCGGGCGCAACGCCGTCGCCGGGATTGACGACGGAACCGGAATTTTCGACGAGGTTGCCGGAGACGGATCCGCCGCCTGCGAGCGTCTGGCTTCCGGCGCTGCCCAATGTCAACGTGCCGTCGTTGCGGCTGGTGACGTCAATGGTCGAATTGGACACAAGGATGATCGCAGGGCTGCTCGAAATCGTCGCGACGTCGGACAGCACCAGTCTTCCCTGGTTCACATACGTGTTGCCAGTATACGTTTCGGCTGCCGAGGACAGGACCAATTGGTCCGCCCCGGTCTTGCGCAAATTGCCGGTGCCGCTGAGTGTGCTGTTCAAAATCAACGCCGAGTCTGAAATGTTAAAGATATTTGTACCGATCAGCGTCACCGGGCCGGAGAATGTATTGGTGCCGTGCTGGTTGGCGACGGTCGAGCCGTCATTCAGGATGAGCACTTTGGTGACGGCGTTGGACAGGTCGTAGATCGCGAACGTTGCACCGTTGGAGATGCTCAAATTCTGGCTGGGGTCGCCGAGCCCGGGCATGCTCCACTGGATGCCGAACGTGCCGGCGGCGACATTAATGGCGCCGAGTGACGGATCAATTTGCACGCCGGCGAACTGCAGCAGGTTAGTGCCAACTTTGGTCAGGTTAAACCCGCCGAACAAAATCGCGTCCGCAGCGGTTGCCGTACTGGCCCGGAAATCAAGCCGGCCTGAGCCGCCAAACGTGGTGTCGTTATTCAAGGTTACGTTTACGATGTTTTGACCGATGAACGTCACGTTTCCGCTGTCATTGATAATCGCGCCGTTTCCGTTGACGCCAGTGCCGGAAACATAAATTTGTTTCGCGCTCAAATTCGCCGAGTTTGTGACATCCAATGTCGCGCCGGGGTTGACGTTCACGACACCCACGTTGCCGCCCAAAGCGCCGCTACTGGCCGCGCGCACGGTGCCCATGAGGACGTTTACTGCACCCTGGAATGTGCTGGCGCCACCGAGGGTGACGCTGCCATTGGTCACCAGTGACAAACTGCCGGATCCGGTGATGGCGTTATTGAGGTCCAGACCATTGTCTGTGCGGTTGAAAATAATGGAACCGTTGTTGGTGATGGCGCCCGATCCCACGTTACCATTCGTTCCGCCATTCCCGAGGATCAACGCACCGGAATCAATCAGCATCGGGCCGGTGAAATCATTGGTGCCACTGTTGTCGATCACCAGTCCAATACCGGCCACGTGCAAACCGCCAGTGCCCGTCAATTTTCCGCCACCGATGAAATTATAGACTTCGGAATTGGCGCTCACGGTGATGCCGCCGGCGGCCTCGGCGCCTGCCAGGGTCACATTGGTGACCGACGATGTATCATTAAAGTTTGCGAAGTCGCCGCTGTTGAACGCGACTGGATTATTATTGCGCAGCCAGTTAATAGAGCTTGTGTCCCAGGTGGACGAAGCTGCACCGGTCCAAAAATCATTTCCGAGCGCGCTCATCACCTGGATTTTTATCGCGTTGGGTGTCGTTCCGGGATCCACAATGCTGAAGGAAAATCCGGTTCGAGCGGAAATGACCGCCAGATTATTCGTCACACTGCTCGGCAGTGGAGTGCCGGTATATTGAATCAGCGTGTATTGATCACCGACGTTCATAAACGTCGTTGGGGAAATTTGGAGGACATTGTTTCCGCTCAACGTGAGGCCGCCGGTCACGTTCACCAAATCGTTGCCGGAAATCGGAGTGGGTGAGAGGTCGAATGCAAGGGTTGCATTGTTCAATGAGAGGGTTCCAATATTGAGGGTGCCGATGATCGAGGTCGCCGGGTCGCCCGGCGAAACTCCACCACTGGAAACCGTCACGGTTCCGCTGGCTGTTCCTCCGCCCGCCAGCGTTGCGCCAGGGTCGACCGCCACGGCGCCCGATAAACTGCCGTCAACCACGAGCGTGCCGTTGCTGATTGTCGTGCCGCCGATAAACGTCGCGCTGCCTGAAAGTATATTCGTGCCCGGGCCGGTCTTGAGCAAACTGCCGTTGCCCGAAATCGAACCGGCCAACAACAGCGCGTCACCAGTGCCTGAATTGAAAATGCAGGCTCCGTTCAAAGTTATCGGCCCGCTGAAAAGATTGGCGGCGCCGTTGCCACAATTCAATGTTGTCGTCACGCCATCGCCGTTTAAAACGAGCTGTTTGCTGAAATTCGCCGTGGTGCCGTAGAATTGCAGAGTCGCGCCGGCATCGACCGTGAGTGTGTGCGATGGATCGCCCAGGCTGCTCGTGGTCGTTTCGATGCTCAACAATCCCGACAAAATGTTGATGTCGCCCAGCGACCCGTCCACGGCGATACCCACGATCGCGACGTAATTGGTTCCCGATTTGGTCAGCGAATACGCGTTGCCGGACGTGGACAAAATGGCTGAGCCGCCGCGAATGTCCCAGCGCCCGCCGTTGCCGCCGACGGTTGTGTTGCCGCCCAGCGTGACATTGCCCAAAGCGGTCAAGTCGTCCGCTCCGGAATTGACAATCGCGCCGTTGCCGCCGACGCCTGTGCCGGAAACGACCACCGGTTCGGTTTGAAGCGTCTGGCCGTCGACGTCGAGGGTCGCGCCGCTGTTGATGACGGTGTTTCCGTCAGCCGTGCCGAACGCCGTGCCGTTGCCGGCCCTCAATGTTCCCGCGGCGACAGTCACCGCTCCGGTAAATGTGTTTGCGCCGCTCAAAGTCAGAACGTTCGCATCCAGTTTTGATAAGCTTCCCGTGCCGGAAATCACATTGGGCACGGTCAGATCGGCGCCGCGATCAAAAATGACGCTGCCGGAATTAACGACATTGCCGCCGGGCAAAGTGCCTGCTCCATTATTAAGGCCGACCTGCACCGTTGCGCCGCTGGCAATGGTTATCGCGCTGGAAATGCCGTTGTCCGCTCCGAAGATCATCGTGCCGGCGTTGGCGGAGATCGCGCCTTTATAGCTATCACCGCCCGTTTCCAGAAAAGTGACCGAACCGGAGCCTGATTTGCTCAAGCCCGTCGTCCCGGTGAGCGCGCCCAGGCCATCGAAGGTATAATTGAGCAGGGAATTGTTTATCGTGACACTGCTTGGCGCCAGAACAGAAATCAGGTCAACAGTCGCAGAGGACCCGGTGTCATCGAATTGCAGCGAATCCGCATTGTTAAACGGCGCAGGAGCCTGGCTGGGCGAGCCTTTAAAGGAAATCCAGTTTGTCGTGGTGTTCAGGTCCCAATATGTCGGGTTGACCGGATCCGTGCCGGCCCACGTCAACGATTTGGGGCCGTTCAACAATACCAGGACGATGCGTGAGTTGACGACGTCATTTGAAATATAGCCCGTGGTGACGGCATTGGGCACGGCGCCGATTCCAATATTATTTCCCACGCCGCCGAGTGAGCCGCTGTATTTAACGAGGGTGAATTGCGCCGGATAACCGGTAACGCCGGAGACGGAATTGATGTTGATGAAATTGGTCGTTCCGCCGGTCGTCAGTGAACCGGCGATGATATTCGTCGCGGCGGTATTCAAGTCCAGTGTCAGCATGCCGTTAGTCATGGCGAGCGCGCCGACGATCGCGTTGCCGGTCAAAGTTCCGCCGTTGACCGCCAGGGGAATGGCGTTGGAAAATTCACCGTTGGCGGCCGTGACATTCATCGTCCCGCCGGCATTGATCAAAATGTTTCCGCCGTAGATTGAGCCGGCTCCACTCATGGCGAGTGTTCCGGCATTAACTGTAGCAACACCGGTGAAGGTGTTTGATCCCGTCAACGTCTCGATGCCCGCTCCGATTTTCGTCAGGGCCACGTCGCCGCGAATCGCGCCGGAAAATGTGCCGGATTGATCATTATTACCGATAGTGAGCGTCGAAAGGGTGCCTGTGGTGTTGGTGATATACATCAGCGACGGAACCGTGCCGGCGGAAATCAAGCCGTTAATTGTTTCGTTAAATCCGCGTAAATCCCACGCCGTAACGCTCACGGAATTTCCGCTATTGCCGAAAATCACATTGCCTTTGCCAAAGCCGTCAGGAATGACGTCGCTTGCGCCATTGATCAACAGCGTATTGCCCGCGGTGCCCGTGCGACCGACGATGGTCGTATTACCCGACCAATCATTAGATTGATTGTAAACGATGGCCCCATTGCCGGTACTCCCTGAATTACCCGTCGCGCCAAAGTCCAGATTAAACGGCCCGGTGATCTTATCGTAAATAGGAACGGCGGCAGTGTTGGTACCGCCTCCGCCCAATCGGGAATCGCCGATGAGATTGATAACCCCATTGGAAAAAACGCCGCTCAGGCGAATCGCGCCCACGCCGTCGCTCACGCCGTTACCGGAGATAAAAATACTATTAGTGATAGGAATCGTTAGAGCACCGCTGGGGAATAATTCCGCGCCCGGATAAACATAGATTGGTCCGGTGCCGCCGCCGCCCGGGTTGCCCGAACCGATTTCCTGGCCGGCGAATTGCAGACGTCCTTGAAGAATATAAAGCCCGCCGGAAAACGTGTTGTGTCCGTCCAATTTCATTGGTCCCGGCCCGGCTTTGACGAAAGCTACCTGACCCGAGCCATTATCGGTGATTTTGCTTTCAAAAACGAAACTGCCGGAAGTCTCATTATTGTTATTGATCGTCAAAACGATTTCGCCAGGCGTGTTCGGCGCGCCGCCGGCCGTCAGGGTGCCTATATCCTGCGAATTCGTCGTACCGCTGCCGCTTTGGAGGGTGTTGTTGATGCCGCCAAAGAACAGTGTCGGTATCGTCGCGCCTTCCTGTGCCAGTATGCCGCCGTATTGACCCAATCGCAGCGTGTTGCCCGGCCCGATGTAAATACTGCTATTGGTCCAGGGACTCAAAAACTTCATTGAGTTGAGATCCGTTGTCAGACCGGAATTGTCGGTGTTGACGGAAACAACTTGTGGAGATGCCGTTGGACCGAAAAGCACATTGGTTCCCGGACCAACCTGTCCGGCGAGCAATCCGCTGCTGTAGTTGAAGTAGCCGTTATAATTGGTAATCACGCCGTTCGGGCCAACAGTGGCAAAATTGGTTCCCATTAAAACACCGTTTTGATTTGCGCCGCTGCCGATCGTGGCCCAGCCGCCGAGAATGCCGTTGTTGTTTGCCGAAATGGTCGTGATGTTGCCGCTGGCCGGAGGAAGGAGAACAACCGTGCCGCCAACGTTGTGCGTCAACGGCCCCAACGCCAGCGTCGCCGATCCGCTCGTGCCGTTGGTGGCCTGGATGAATTCGCCGCCCGGCGCAATGACCGTGCCGTTGAAGGTTTGCGAAACCGCCGTGCTCGCCGCGCCGCTTAATAAAAGTCCGGCGTAATTTGTTTGACCCACGCCTGCGGTCGTCCCACCCACTGTGAGCGGTGAACTGCCGGAAATGATATTGTTGGCCGGCGCTCCCGCCGCTCCAAAATTCAGCGTCAACAATCCGTTTTGGATGACTGTCGGCCCCGTATATGTATTGGCGCCCGAGAGCGTCAATCCGCCAAAGCTGGATTTGGACAACCCACCGCTGCCGCCGTTATTGGCAATAATTCCGCTATAAGTCAATGTCTTGCCCGCGTCCACAATCACAGTGCCGCCGCCGCCGCTGGCTGAGCCGACCGCGATACCGCGATTGGCATTGATGGTGAACGAGTTGGTCGCGCGCAATATACCGCCATTAATGACAATGTCTCCCACCGTTGCCGAGGCTGGAACGGCCCCGAGATTGGGATCGGCGCCTGCGGCGACCGTGCCCCCGAGGATGCTCAAGGGCCCGGTAAACAAGTTGGCCGCAGTCAAATTGATCTGGCCACCATCTGTTTTCGTGAGACCGTTGGCCCCTGATATCACTCCACTGATGGTTAAAACACCGTTGGGCACAACGTCCACGGTGGGTGTGACCGCCAAAGCCAGGGGCAAGGTGACGGCTTCCGTCGTCACTACCTGATTGTTCGTAATATTGCCGTTCAGGGAAATCGAGTTGCCGTTCAGTGTAAATGGCCCGGCCGGTTCGGCGAATGTGATGTTGTCGAATGCCGTGCCGGTCGGAAAATTGTTGGTGGTGGTATTGCGGATCGTGCCGCCAAAAAGGAGGGAATCTCCCGGCGATATTCCGCCGCCGCCGGACCAATTCGCCGCTGTCTCCCAGAAATTATCCGCGCCACCGCCGGTCCAGATTTGGTTCGCCGCCTGTGCCGGAAGCATGGCGGCTGCAAAAAAAAGAAAACCGGCGCTGAGAATAGCCCGGGGCGCGACCGATTTAAGGGAAATACGAGGTGTTGTATTCATAATGTCGAGGGATTGAGTTCGGTAAGTTTAGCAACCACTGCAACCGTACACTATTGAACGTTTGTTCTATGCCGGATTTTCGTGACCAAAAATGCTGCTATTGGCGGTCTCGCTGCCGGCGGTTGTTCACTGACCGGCTTCGTCAGTTTTGAGTTGGAATTCCAGGCTTAGCGATGCTGAAGTTCCAACTCTTGTGCCAATTGTAGTTCCACAAATTGATTAAACGGGTTGATTCGACGTGTCCGTCGCCCAGTCCAATGTCTAGCAGGCCTTTGGGCGGCCCAAATTGCCAGGCGGTGGTATTATTGCGCGATGCGGCGCCGGGCCTAACGCCGCCGTGCCGTTGAATCGTGAGACGCCCCATTTCATTGTCGTGGTTACCGCCATATTGGCCGAGGTAAAGGTTTTGGGATGGGCTGTCCTTTTCATTCGGCCAGGCATCGCACCAGGTGCCATCCACAAAAAACGGGGTATTGACCGGTCGTTCCATGGAGGATTCCTTGCCGTAATACCAGGCCGGATCGTTGACGCCGTGAGATTGCTCCGAGCATCCATCGCTTGAGGAACTCCCATCTCCTTTTCCATTGCCAGTGCCGTCTGTGTAGAGCCAGCCATTGCATTGATAACTGCAACAGATGTTCGGCCAGTTGAGCGTGCCTGGCGGAGTTCCGTCGCTTAAACTGCGAACATAACAATTGTTCGCTGTGCCCGTTTGGCCTTGTCCTTCCGCGGTCGTGCCGCTGAGGGCCGGGCTCTGCGCGAGGGGACAGACCAGGAGATTGGTGGCTTTAGAAAAATAATCTATCAGCGATCCCATCCATTCGGCGTTTGCTCCAAACTGCGCATTGGCACCCGGCTCGATGAATTTGCCAAAGTCGCTGACGTATAAAAGATCAGACGTGGCCAATTGTTTCAGATTATTGATGCACGCAGCTTCCTGGGCCCGGCGTTGGGCGGCGGCCAAAGCCGGCAATAGGATGGCGGCTAAAATGGCGATGATGGCTATGACTACGAGCAATTCGATTAACGTAAAGCCCGTTACATTTCGGCGTTTCGCATTCAAATCCATATGGGATTATCTAGAATTTCCCACAAGCCTCTGGTAACGACAATCGAACGTTTGTTCTATGTTATTCGATCTCCGGAGCCCCTTGCATTTCCACGGCCACTGTCGTGGAGATTTTGTCCGGGGCGATTTTGGGGAGGGAAATGACCGTACCATCGGCGCCGCTCGTGTGTTTCAACGACTTGTGCCGGCCAAGCCAATTGGTATTTAACAGATAGGCTTTGGCGATTTGATTTTTCAGGCCGGGCACGGCCAATTGACCGTCGGCCGGCCAATTCCAAACGTGCAGGTATAAAATTGTTTTGTCCCGCAGGGTTTTTGCCGTGCAGCGGCCCCAGTCGAAAGGGTGCCCAAAGGGACTGGCGCTGGCGCCGTAGATGGCTTCGCCGTTCACGTTCATCCAACGTCCAATTTCACGGAGCCGCTCGACTTCAGGTTGAGGAATCTCGCCCGCGCTGGTGGGGCCAACATTGAGCAGGTAATTGCCCCCCTTGCTCGCAATATCCACGAGATTGTGAATGAGGGTTTCGGCGCTCTTAAACTTGTCGTCTGTGGACTTGTATCCCCACGTGCCGTTGATAGTCATGCAGGTTTCCCAATCGCCGGCCAGGCCATTGGTGGGAATTTTTTGTTCCGGTGTCTGGTAATCCCCGGTCAGATGATGTTCGTCCAGGCGATTGTTGGTGATGATATTCGGTTTCAGCTTCAGCAGCGGCAAAAGCTTCTCCACGCGCCCGGGGTTCATGCCGATGGGCGTGTCCCACCAAAGGACCGCCGGGGTGTCCGGCCCGTAATTGCTCAACAATTCCGTTACTTGCGGCACGTCTACTTTATCAACGTATTCGTCAAAACTGCCTTTCTGCGCGGTGTCCCAATGATGTTGCGCGTCGACGTCCGCCTCGGGATGTTTGTTCGAGGCCGCGCCGCCCGGGTGATGCCAGTCCTGCGCTTCGGAATAGTAAAATCCCAGCCGGATGCCTTGTTTCCGGCAGGCGACGGCCAATTCCGCGAGCGGATCACGGTGCCAGGGCGTCGCGTCGTAAATATTGTAATGGTCCACGTGCGTATGAAACATGGCAAAACCATCGTGATGCTTGGCCGTGATGACGATGTACTTCATGCCGGCGTTTTTGGCGATTTCGACCCATTGATCGGCGTTAAAATTTGTCGGATCAAATTGCTGCGTGAAGGCCGCGTAATCGGCAACGGGGATGTTCGCCGTGCGCATGATCCACTCGCCGGCGTGCGTTACGGGTTGGCCTTTGTAAATTCCCGCCGGGACGGAGTACACGCCCCAATGAATAAACATCCCAAATTTCGCCTGCCGCCACCATTGCATTCGGGCATCGTGGGTTGGGCCGTAATCCTGTTGCCACACATGTAATGATTCGTCATTTGTCTCTGCCGCGCGGGATTTTGCCGGCCAAAAGCAAAGGGCCGCGGTCAGAGCGATGCTGATGGTGGTCCAAATGAGGCGGGACGGCGCGATGGATTTTTTCATAAGTGCTGGTTGTTACGAGTGAAGTGGACGGCGGCAGCCCGGTCAAGGTTTCATCACCTGAACGTTTGTTCTATTCGCAATTTTTTGCTCGACGGCGGTTTGACGGGACGATGACAATGTTCTCAACGCCCAATGGAACCGTCTGACATCTTAAAACAGTTGATCGAGCTTTCTCACGAACTGGGTCGTGAAGAGCGGCAATTGGCCATTCTTGGCGAGGGCAATGTCAGCGCCGGCCTGGACAGCGAGGAGTTTTACGTCAAGGCGTCCGGCAGCCAATTGGCCGATATTGATGCGGATGGTTTTACCCGCGTGCGCATGGCGCCGGTCTTTGACGCCTTGGAATCTCCCGACAAATCGGACGATGAAGTCCGCAAAATCCTCGAAGATTCGCGCGTTGATAAAAAGGCGCGGTTGCCTTCGGTTGAAACTTTCCTGCACGCCATTTGTCTGCGCGAAGGCGGCGCGAAATGGGTCGGACATACGCACCCGGTGTCGGTCCTGAGAATCCTGTGCAGCACGCTCGGCGCGGCCCCATTCCTTCATCATATTTTCCCGGACGCAATTGTCGTATGCGGCCGGCATCTGGCCGTGGTTCCTTATGTCGATCCTGGCATTCGGCTGGCGGCGGCATTGCGCGCTTCACTTCAGCAATTCATCGCCGAACATAAAACCTCTCCTAAAGTCATCCTGATGCTTAATCACGGGCCGGTCGTTTTGGGGCAAAGCCCGCGGGACGTTCTGAACACGATGTTGATGCTGGATAAATGGGCGAAAATTCTTGCTGGAAATTACATCGCCGGTGGGCCGCGATTTTTGGACGGAAAGCTTTCTGACCGAATCGATAACCGTCCGGACGAACATTACCGCCGCCGGGCCATCGGCAATTTGAAATAAAGTTAAACTATGGAAAATCCCTTGTTCAAAAAACTGCCAAAAATCGGAATTCGTCCCGCGATTGACGGGCGATTGGGCGGCGTGCGCGAGTCGCTCGAATCGCAAACGATGAGCCTTGCCAAATCCGTCGCCAAACTCATCGCCGATGAGCTTCGCTATCCCGGCGGCAAGCCGGTGAGTTGCGTAATTGCCGACACCTGTATCGGCGGCGTGGCCGAGGCCGCCGCCTGCGCCGAAAAATTTGCGCGCGAAGGCGTTGGCGTGTCGCTCACGGTCACGCCCTGCTGGTGTTACGGCAGCGAAACGATGGACATGGACGCGACGATTCCCAAAGCCGTTTGGGGGTTCAATGGCACGGAACGTCCCGGCGCGGTTTATCTGGCTGCTGTGCTGGCCGGCCATGCGCAGAAAGGTTTGCCCGCCTTCGGCATTTATGGACGGGACGTCCAGGACGGGGGCGATAAAACGATTCCTGACGATGTCCGGGAAAAGATTTTGCGCTTTTGCCGCGCCGGCCTGGCTGTGGCCATCATGCGCGGCAAATCCTACCTGGCCATGGGCGGCGTTTCGATGGGCATCGCCGGTTCCATTGTCAGCCCCGAGTTTTTTGAGAATTATCTCGGTATGAGGGTTGAATCGGTGGACATGAGTGAATTTATCCGCCGCATTGAGCGCGAAATCTTTGATCGGGCGGAATATGAAAAGGCGATCGGGTGGGTGAAGGCCCATTGCCAGGAGGGCAAGGATTATAATTCGGCCAGGACGACCCGCTCACGCGCCCAACTGGACCGCGAATGGGAAATTTCCGTCAAGATGGCGCTCATCGCGCGCGACCTCATGATTGGCAACCCGCGGCTGGCCAAACGCGGTTTCGGCGAGGAATCGCTCGGTCACAACGCGATCGCATCCGGTTTTCAGGGCCAGCGCCAGTGGACCGATCATCTTCCGAATGGTGATTTTATGGAGGCCATTCTCAGCACGTCGTTCGATTGGAACGGCGCGCGGGCGCCGTTTATGGTGGCCACGGAAAACGATTCACTCAACGGCGCGTGCATGTTGTTTGGACATTTGCTCACAAATACGGCCCAGGTTTTCGCCGACGTGCGCACGTATTGGAGCGCCGCAGCCGTAAAGCGCGTCACCGGCCACAAGCTGACTGGCGCGGCGGCTGATGGCTTTTTGCACCTCATCAATTCCGGGCCCGCCGCGCTGGACGGCTGCGGCGAACAAACCGTGGACGGAAAGCCGGCGATGAAACCGTTCTGGGAAATTACCGATGCCGACATCAAGAATTGCCTCGCGGCGACGACCTGGCATCCGTCAATCACGGAATATTTTCCCGGCGGCGGCTGGTCCACACGGTTTCGGACGCGCGGCGGAATGCCGGTAACCATTTGCCGGTTAAACCTCATCAAAGGACTCGGGCCGGCCCTGCAAATCGCCGAAGGCCAGACCGTTGAACTGCCCGATAAAGTTCACGCCGTTCTCGATGAGCGGACCAACCCCACGTGGCCGACGACGTGGTTTGTCCCGAGTGTTACTGGCAATGGCGCGTTCCGTGACGTTTACACGGTGATGAATAATTGGGGCGCAAATCACTGTTCCCTGAGCTACGGCCATATCGGCGCCGAACTGATCAGCCTGGCAGCCATGCTCCGGATCCCGGTTTATATGCACAATGTTCCCGAAGAGAGCATATTTCGACCGAACGCCTGGAACGCGTTTGGTACCGCTGACCGCGAAGGCGCTGATTTTCGCGCCTGCGCCAATTTTGGTCCGCTCTATGGACGTTGACCGCTTTCCGTGACTCAACAAATAAACCCAATTGCGCCATGATTACATCTCCTGTTGAAGCAAAACCCGCGGCCGGCGGCTCCGGCAAACTGTTTTCCACCGCGGACGGAAAAAACTACGCCCTCGTCTTTTTGCTGATGTGCTCCCTGTTTCTGCTCTGGGGATTTTGCAGCGGCCTGCTCGATAATCTCAACAAGCACTTTCAAAACACGCTGCATATTTCAAAGGCGCAATCCGGTCTGGTGCAGTGCGCTTTTTACATGGGGTATTTTATCATGGCTTTGCCGGCTGGTCTCATCGCGCGGCGGTTTGGCTACAAGGGCGGCATTCTTGCCGGGCTGGCGATCGCCGCGGCGGGAGCGTTTTGGCTCGTTCATGCGACTGCGATTGACACCTATGGCGCGTTTTTGCTGGGCCTGTTTGTGCTGGCGTCAGGGCTGGCTTGTTTGGAGACGATTGCCAACCCTTATACGACGGTGCTTGGACCTGCCCAGACTGGAGCAATGCGCATCAATATGGCGCAAACGTGCAACGGCGCGGGTTGGATTTCCGGAATGTTGATCGGCGCGTCGATCATTTTGTCCGCCACCAAAGAGGTCAACACCAGCAATGCGCGCCTCTATATTCCTTATCTGGGAATTGGCATCGCGGTCGCCGTTCTCCTGGTCATTTTTATCTTTGCCAAAGTCCCGGACCTGCGTGCGGAAGAGGAAAGCCGGAAGCCGGTAGAACAGAGAGTTCGCGCCAAACTCTCACCCGGCCAACTGTTCGCTATTGGCGTTTCCCTGGTGGTGGTTTGCGCGCTGCTTTATTTCTTTGTCTCCCCGGTTCTGGACTCAGTCTGGGCCTTGGCCAGCATCAATGGACAAACGCTTTTTCCCGCCAAAATCGGTTTGCTTGCGATAGTCTACGCCGGCGCCTTCATCCTGGTTTCAAAAAACTGGGATTTATTCCGGCGCAAACATTTCACCATGGGTGTTGCGGCGCAATTTCTTTACGTCGCGGCGCAAACAGGGATTTTCAGTTTTTTCATCAACTATGCAGTGACGAACCTGGCGAATTTAAGCGACCGCCACGCAGGCTATTTGCAGACAGGCGCATTTGCGCTCTTTGCGTCGGGGCGGCTGATCGGCAGCGCTGTAGTGGGACTTACCAAACCGCATAAGGCCCTCATGGTGTATTCCGTTATCAATACGATCATGATGATTTTGGCCATGGCCTGCGGTGGCTGGGCGGGTGTGGTTGGCATCATGGCCAGTTTCTTCTTTATGTCCATCATGTTCCCTACGATTTTCGCCCTGGGAATTCGCGGCCTGGGCGAGCACACCAAATTTGCTTCTTCTCTCCTGGTCATGTCCATCGTTGGCGGCGCGATCATGACTCCGTTCATGGGCCGCATTGCCGACAAAGGCGGCATGCAACTCGGATTTGTTATTCCTCTGGCCTGTTTCGCTTTCATCGCGATCTACGGCGCTCTGTGGCAGAAACTTGAGAACAAAGACAGCGCCGGCGTTTAACTGGTTGCGGTGGTGCAAATCGGGATCGCGTCGTCTGTATCGATGCCCTATGGGCAAGTGCTATTTATCTACCACGTCTGAAATCCCGTAACATCCGTAACATCGTTGGGAGCCAACGGTTTAAGTAGTAACAAGCCGGTAACGAAGTCGTAACAAGTGCGGCAAGTGTTTGAACGTCAATTATTTAAATCGTAACAGTTCCGCAAAAGTTGCTACCATACAAATGGAACGAGACGCCAAGGCGTTTGGCGGCAATATTCCGAATAGCCGGGCAGTTCGCGCTGAAGGAATTTTTCTTCGTTGAGCAGGCGCAAAACAAAAATCGGAACGATCAGGCAGGATACCGGCCAGACGACAAGCGAGCCAAGGGCAGGCGCCGTGACCAGCCATCGGACAATCATTCCCAAATACATGGGATGC
>DASXFM010000236.1:0-6299 GCA_036489615.1 Verrucomicrobiia bacterium
GTGCAAAAAGTGAGAGGTGCCGTGCACATATAATGAATTGAATTTTGCGGGTTCCTTGTATAAAACATCCCCGCCTTATGCCTATACAATTGCGCGACAAAGCGTCCTGTAAATACGACCAAATTTCTCTCGGTGAAATCATGCTCCGCTTCGACCCCGGCGAAGGCCGGATTCGCACGGCGCGGGAGTTCAAAGTCTGGGAGGGCGGTGGCGAATATAACACGTCGCGCGGCCTGCGAAAATGTTTCGGCTATAAAACCGCCGTTTGCACCGCATTCGTGGACAATGAAGTCGGTCATTTGATCGAAGACTTTATCATGCAAGGCGGCGTGGATACCGACTTTATCCTGTGGCGGCCGGATGATGGCATTGGCCGCACGATTCGTAACGGCCTGAACTTCACGGAACGCGGCTTCGGCATTCGCGGCGCGGTGGGTGTGCCGGATCGCGGCAATTCGGCGGCATCGCAACTTAAACCGGGCGATTTTGATTGGGACCACATTTTTGGAAAGATTGGCGCCCGCTGGCTCCATACCGGCGGCATCTTCGCCGCGCTCTCGGAATCCACCGCGGCCCTGACGGTTGAAGCGGTTAAAGCCGCCAAGAAGCACAGCGTCGCCGTCAGCTATGACCTGAACTATCGGCCGTCTCTCTGGAAATCCATCGGCGGCCTCAAGAAAGCCCAGGAGGTAAACAAGGAAATCGCCAAATACGTGGACGTGATGATTGGCAATGAAGAGGACTTCACCGCCAGTCTCGGGTTCGAGGTCAAAGGCGCGGATCATAACCTGAGCACGATCGAAACCGACGCGTTCAAGGCAATGATTGAAACCGCGGTGAAAGCGTATCCGAATTTCAAGGTGGCGGCCACCACGCTGCGCCGGGTCATCACGGCGACGAAAAACGATTGGAGCGCCATCCTGTGGCATGACGGCAAATTTTTCGAAAGCCGCAAATACCCGGAATTGGAAATCCTTGATCGCGTGGGCGGCGGCGACAGTTTCGCGAGCGGATTGCAGTTCGGGTTCCTGGAATTTAATGATGCGCAAAACGCCGTGGATTACGGCGCGGCGCACGGCGCGCTAGCTTCGACCACTCCCGGCGATACCAGCATGGCCACGCGGAAGGAAGTGGAGAAAACGTTTGGAGGAGGAAGCGCACGCGTCCAAAGGTGACGCGGATTGTTCGGGGTCCACGCTTTAGCGTGCTCCGGAACAGCCTAAAGGCTGGACACCAAACACCCAACTCTCCAGCGAGGACCCTCAATTTCCCGTTGTGCCGCTGGCGTAAAAATCTCACAATCTCTGACACATGAAAATTCCTGCGGAGCTTTTCTCACTTAAAGATAAAGTAGCGGTCGTCATCGGCGGCACGGGCGAATTGTGCGGCGCGATGGCGGAAGGCCTCGCTGCTGCCGGCGCAACGGTGGCGATCGTCGGACGCGACGCCGGCAAAGCTAAAACGCGCCTCGACAATATTTCGAAGGACGACGGCAAGGCCGAGTTCTTTTCCTGCGATACTACCAGCAAGGCGGGCCTGCAAAAGCTTCTGGCGGATGTCATCGCCAAATTCGGCAAGGCGGACATTTTGGTAAACGGCGCGGGCGTGAATTCGGCAACGCCTTTCTTTGATATTCCGGAAGAGGAATTTGATAGAATTATTTCGGTGAACCTGAAAGGGGTCGTGCTGGCCTCCCAGATTTTCGGCAAACACATGGTGGACCGCGGCTCGGGCAGCATTATCAACCTCGGCTCAGCCTCGGGCCTGAATCCTTTGTCGCGTGTGTTCACTTATTCGGCCTCCAAAGCGGCGGTTCATAATCTCTCGAAAAATCTCGCCCGGGAATGGGCGCAAAAAGGCGTTCGGGTCAATATTCTAGTGCCGGGATTTTTTCCGGCGGAACAAAATCGCAAGGTGCTCAGCCCGGATCGCGTAAAAACGATCCTCGCCAAAACGCCGATGAATCGTTTCGGCGAAGCGCATGAACTGATCGGCGCGACGCTGTTGCTCGCGTCGGATGCGGGCAGTTTTATTACCGGGACGGAATTGGTGGTGGATGGCGGGTTTGATGCGATGACGATTTGATGCGGACGTTGAAACGTTAGAAAGTTGAAACGTTGAAGCGGTTTCTGACTGCGTCCCGACGGAGACGGGCCGGTGGCGGACGGGTACGACCGCCCTACCGGGGCGCGGTGAGAATGGTGACGTGGCGACGGGCCGTCGCCACCCCGTTTTTGCAGATAGGTTAACAGGTTGGTTGAAACGCCAGGGCTTCGCCGGTTTCGAGGAGGCTTTTCAGGCTGCTGATGACCGCGGGCCAGCCGTTGTTGACGCCTTTGAATTTGCTGGGATCAGCTTCGACGTCGTCGGGCAACAGGTTCTCGTGAATCAGGCGCAGTTTCACGTAGGGCCCCATCTGGGACAGTTCATAGGTGACTCGTGACGGACCGTTTTTGCGTTTGCCGGCAATTTCCGGAGTATCTTTTGTGTTCCACGTGTAAACCAGTTTCCGGTTCGGTTCGCAAACCAGGACTTTTCCAGCGTGGTCCCCCAGCCTTTCAATGTCCTTGGGCGGCAAAATGCGCACGGTGCCGCCCGCGCGCAATTCAAGTTCGATACGGTAACCGGCCCAATATTTGACGCTGAAATCGCCGTTGGTGAGCGCTTCCCAGAGTTTTTCCGGTGTCGTGCGAATAAAGGTGGCGTAAACGAATTCGGTATTTTGCATGTTTTTGTATGGTTATGGTTTTGATTGTTTAAAAATGCTCTAAAGTTCCCCGGGCCATTTACGGGTTTCTTCCAGGGATTCACCGGTCTCCAGCAGACTCTTGAGGCTGGACAGAATTGACGGCCAGCCTTCCGACACAGCGTCGATAAGCTTCGAATCGGCCCGTTTCATTTCGTGAATGATGGTGAGTTTGAGCGAACTGCCTGACTCTTCGATTTCCCAGGTCATTCGGGAATAACCTTCAGCGCGCATCTCCGGCATCAATTCGTGACGCCACTTCAGGACCAGCTTCCGGCCGGGTTCGATCTCCAGTACTTCGCCGCCGTCGGCGACACGCCCGTCCGGGACCTTCAGCCGCCACGATGCGCCGGCTTTCCAATCTGATTCGTGGACGGCGCCGTAGAAATATTGGCGAACAAATTTCGGGTCGGTCAGGGCCCGCCACAGTTTTTTCGGCGTGGTACGAATATAAATCACGTAGACGAATTTGCTTTTTTTCATAATGTCAGTCCTGGCCTTCCTCGAGATTCTTTTTCAGATCGCTCAACGCCTGCAGGCGATGGCGCTCATATTTGCAAATCCAGCGTTCGTAGATCTCGTGCAACGGCACCGGATTGAGATAGTGCAGCTTTTCGCGTCCGCGCCGGACACTGGCCACCAGGTTCGCTCGTTCCAGCACCGCCAGGTGCTTGGAAACGGCCTGCCGAGTCATGTCCAGTTGCCCGCGCAGTTCCGTCAGGGTTTGCCCGTTTTTCCGGCGCAATTCATCGAGCAATTGCCGCCGGCCCGGGTCCGCCAACGCCTTGAACACTGCATCCATCTGGCGTATAATACGCAACCATTGGGTTGCATGTCAAGCGCGAATTGCAAGGTCGTTGGATCGTGATTCGTTTAAACGTTAAAACGCTTTCTGACTGCGTCCCGTCGGAGACGGGCCGGTGGCGGACGGGTACGTCCGCCTACCTGGGAACGGTGGGCTCTGGACTATGGAGTGAAACTAATTTATTTTTCCACCCCGAATGAAATCGAAGAACGAAAAGAGACCCGTGGCCGATCCGGAATTGCAAAAGCGTATTCAGGAGCTAATTCAATACAAAGGCGGCGGCCACAACGAAAGCGACGTGGCGGACATTATCGAAAACGCTCTGAAATTGCTGACGGATGTCAAAGATTCCGGCGACGTTCGGATCATCAAGATCGCCCTGCGCGAATTGCGTTACGCTTTCCGCCTGTTTGCGCCGTATATCGGCAGGCGCAAAGTGACTATTTTCGGCTCCGCACGCCTGAAACCGGACGCGCCGGAATACGGGCTGGCGGTTGAATTCGGCCGAAAAATTTCGGAGGCGGGTTTCATGGTCATCACCGGCGCCGGGAGCGGCATCATGCAGGCCGGCCACGAAGGCGCGGGCCCGGAAAAAAGTTTCGGGGTCAACATTCGCCTGCCGTGGGAACAGGCGGCCAATCCGGTCATCGCCGAGGACAAAAAATTGGTCACGTTCCGCTATTTCTTTACGCGCAAACTGATATTCATGCGCCATTCGGACGCCCTGGCGTTGTTTCCCGGAGGCTTTGGCACGTTTGACGAGGGTTACGAGGGGCTCACGCTCATGCAAACGGGCAAGAGCCAGATTGTGCCGGTTGTGTTGATAGACAAGCCCGGCGGCACGTTTTGGAAAACCTGGGACGCAAATGTTCGCGGCCAACTCCTGAAAAGCAAATTGATTTCGCCTGAGGACATCAACCTGTATCAGATCACAGACAACGTGGATGAGGCGGTCAACATCATCAACCGTTTCTACAGTAATTTCCATTCAACCCGTTTCGTCAAAGATTTGTTCGTAATCCGGCTGAAAAAGGCGCCCTCCGCTTCCGCGCTCGCCGCGCTGAACAAAGATTTTGCGGACATCATCGTGGATGGAAAAATCGAGGTCATTCAACCCACGCCGGATGAAGTCGAGGACAATGATAACCTGGAGTTGGCCCGCCTCGCCTTCGCGTTTAACCGCCGCGATTATGGCCGTTTGAGGCAGTTGATTAATGTATTAAATGGGATTTGAGAACAGGGCGGACGGGACTTGTGGGACGTACCGGGCGTATGGGAAAACTTGTAACGCCGTTCAAAATTACAATATTGTCATTTTCTGCTTTCCTCATTCGTATTCCATTCTTAAATTTTTGGAGTTTAATCATCCCATTTCGTGACCGACATTGCCAAACTGCAACGCCAGCCGCGTGAAATCGGGCGGTGGCAAAAGGCCCAGCAGCAACTCATGGCCGGCCAATATGCTTCGGCGCGTTCCGCCTATCGCGATTTGCTTAAACTTTATCCCGGAGTAGCCCAGTTATGGTTCGAGTCGGCCATGGCCGAAGGCCGTGAACTGAATTTTGAGGAAGCCGAAACCGCCCTGGAACGGGCCGCCGAGGTCGGTAAAAATGAGGTCCCTCTTTTGGTGCTGATTGGCCAGGAATATTTTCGGCTCCGTCGTTTTGATCGCGCCCGGGCGAGTTTCCGGCGGGCAGTGGCAGCTGACCCGGATTCTGTCCACGCTCAATTGAGCATGGCCGCGTGGTGGGAACGAGAACGGCGATTGACCGACGCCATGGAATGCGTCGAAACCTGCCTGTCCCGGCATCCCCAGGACCCACAAGCCCTCTATTATCGGGCCTTCCTCCTACATCGCCAGGGACGGAACGATGAGGCCGCAGCCGCTTTGAGTGAGATCAATAGGCGCGGGGACATCGACACGAACTTGAAAGTTTCGGTCAACCATTTGCTGGGGGTGGCCATGGATGCGCTGGGCCAATATGAGGAGGCGTGGCTCATGCTGGGTGAAGCGAAAGCGCTTGCCCGAACGATGACGGACACAGACGCGCTGATCCGCGACTACAACAAATGGGACCGCTGGCGGCGCGATTTGCTGGCGACGCTCACGCCGGAAATTATCCGGGGCTGGCGGTCGGAATCCCATGCGCCTGCGCGCCTGGCATTTCTGGGGGGACATCCCCGTAGCGGAACCACGCTCATGGAACAGATTCTGGCCGCACACCCGGACATTCGCGCCATTGACGAAGCCGAAGCGTTTCCCCAGGAAGTATTGAATCCCCTATGCCCTGCCCAGGCCACAAAAGGGCTGGCGCTGGCCGACCTCAGCGGGCTGTCCGCCTCACGCCGGGCCGATCTTCGCACGCGTTATTTCAAAAGCCTTTTGCGCGAAGTGGCCGGTGGCGCTGCCCCGGAAATTTTATTGGACAAAAATCCGTCACCCACGAACTCGCTGCATCTATGGCTGCGCCTTTTTCCGGAACTAAAGGTGATCATTGCCCTGCGCGACCCGCGCGACGTGGTCGTAAGCTGTTATCTTCAAAACCTGCCGCTGAACGCGGTTACTGCCAATTTTCTTTCCATCGAACGCACGGCGAAACATTACGGCGATCTGATGGATGTCTGGCTGCGGTTCCGCGATCTGGGCGGGTTCGATTGGATTGAAATGCGCTACCACGAAGTGGTGGCCAATCCGGAAGGTGAAGGCCGGCGCGCGACGGAATTTCTTGGCCTGCAATGGCATCCGCA
>DASXFM010000179.1:0-4509 GCA_036489615.1 Verrucomicrobiia bacterium
CCGGCCATTCGTTTGGTGATGGTGGCGTTGCCGTCCAAACGAATTTGTTGTCCCGGGCGCGGACTGAGGCCGTTCAGATTCATTTGCAATTCCTCCGCTCCGGAACTGTCCTGCAATACAAATTGGCCTTCTGTGGAATTGGCCCATAAGACAGTTCCTTCCAGATGAATGGGCCAGGCGACATCGGGATTTTGCGAACTGAATTGGGAAACCTGGACGACGTTGGTGACGGGCGCGGGTTGAGCCGTCAGAGCGGGGGAAGAGGACAGTAGCAGGAGGGCGGCGATGAATGGTAAATAGGACGGATGGGTAGGGACGCTGCGCTGCGGCGTCACCGCCCGTGAATCGCAAGTGGCGCTGCCACCAGGCGGAACATTTGCGATAAAACGTCCGACTACGCTCTTTGCGCCGCTAGACGCGGCGCGGACGGCGCAGCGCGCCGTCCCTACCACCTTCGGTGTCATGGTCGAGATGATTCCAGATTCAATACATTCATCGCCGGTAAAGGATGGCCGGTGTTGTCAAAAAGTGAATTGGCGTCGGGGCCGTCCCAGCGATCGGTTGCGCCGGGGATATAGGTGGCCTCCGGGTGCCAATAGAACACGCCAATTCCGCGGCCGTCCGGCGCGGCTTTGACGGTTTGGATCAAAGCGGCCAGAAACTGTTCCTGTCCGGCCGGAGTCATCGGCCAGGCCATGTATTTCGCCGCGGCGGCGGACGGATGGACGTCCCTTGAAGGATAGGCCGTCTCCACAATCATCACGTCTTTATGGTAACGCTTGATGCTGTGGCGGAGATTGTCACTTACATTTTTCAACGTGCCGTGCCAATTCGGGTAATAGCTCTGCCCGATAATATCGTAGTCCACGCCTGCTTTGGCAAGATGGTCAAAATACCAGCGGGTGACCGGCCAATCGCCGCCGCAATCAATATGGATCACAATCTTTACGTGATCCTGCGGGACGGTGGCGGAGCGGACACCCTGGACGCCGGCATTAATCAGGCGCGTGAGATGATTCCATTGCGTGGCGTCGTCATACGGCTCGGGCGGATGGATTACGGTGACGTCGCCTCCAAAAACTTTGACTTTGGACAGGGGAACTTTTACCTGGCCGTCGGGCCACAACATGCCGCCGGTAATTTCATTTCCCACCTGGACATAGTCCGGCGTGGCCCCGGCGTCTTTGAGCGTCTTGATTACATTTGAGGTATAAGACTGGAGCTGACCCGGAAGCGCATCAAAATCCAGATTCGTCCAGGCGGCCGGTTTGTTTTGCTTTTGCGGATCCGCCCACCAATCCGAATAGTGAAAATCGATCATCAGGCTGGCTCCATCGTCTTTGATGCGCCTGGCCAGTTTGATCGTGTACGGAAGGCCGTTGATACCCTGACGCGGATCGACCCAAATACGCACGCGAAAACAATTCCAGCCGTGCTTCATAAAAATCGCGAGCGCGTCGCCGGGTTGGTCGCCGTCCATGTAAATGCCGCCGCGTTTTTCGATGGTCGGTAGCGCGGAAATATCCGCGCCCAAATAGAACGGTGAAGCTGGCGCGGCGGTGGTGGTTTGCACTACGGCCAGCAGGGCGGTTAATACTGCAGCCAGTATTGTGCGGCGATAGTTGGTTAGGAAGAATGGTTTCATGGGATTGAGTGAAAGGGTGCCCCTGAAAGTTGCGGTGCGCTGCGGCTGGTCTTCGACACAGCCGCGCTCCGGAGAGTGAACGTGGCGACGAGCCGTCGCCACCCCTGCCCAGGAGTTCACGGAAAAACGTGGGTTCATGCCGCAATGTTACACCCGCCAATTGAGCGGTTGCACCAGGAATTTGGTTTTACAATCCAAAACCACACATTTGTGAGGGTGCGCAAAAATACCTTTGGTCACGGTCACGGTCGTGTTATAAAGCGCAATAATTCCTGTTTAACTAATATGTGGGCAATTAATAAAATCGTTTCGATTGAAGCAATTTCCATGAATGACACCGCTTTGGAATCGGGTGAGACGCTCGGTTCGAATGACGCGATGCCTTCGAAAGCGGTGTCGCGCCTGGCTTGCCACCGCACTCCAAGACGCAAGCGCGGAATGGGAGAATCCTGGCGTCGGGCGGGCGCAACCTTTGCAACTGTCACATTAATGACGATGGCTGTTTTGCCTTTCACAGCGATCGCACAACCCGCTGTTCGTGAGCGTTTGTCTTTTGATTCCAACTGGCTTTTTACGAAAAACGATCCGTCGGGCGTTGGCGATGAATTGAACTATACGAACATCGAACCGTGGGTTATGTCGACGGCCAACGATTTTGTGAAGGATGGCGAGCCGGTTTCGCGGCCCGGGAATAACATGGGCGCGGATGTGGACTATGTGCAGCGAAATTTTCGCGACTCAGGCTGGCAATCGCTAAATCTTCCCCAGGATTGGGGCATTGAAGGCCCGTTTAAGGTGAGTGATCCGGGTGAGACCGGCAAATTGCCGTGTTGGGGTGTGGGCTGGTATCGCAAACATTTTGACGTTCCCATCGCCGACGCCAACCGGCGCATCTATTTGGACATCGACGGCGCAATGTCCTATGCGAACGTCTGGCTCAACGGCCATTATGTCGGCGGCTGGCCTTACGGCTACGCTTCGTGGGAATTGGATTTGACGCCCTATATTAACGCGGGCGGCGCGAACATTCTGGCCATTCGTTTGGATAACCCCAAGGAATCGTCGCGGTGGTATCCCGGCGGCGGCATTTTTCGCAACGTTTGGCTGGTCAAGACAGAGCCCATTCACATTGCCCATTGGGGAACTTATGTCACTACGCCCGAAATCAGCGCGGACGCCGCAATGGTCAATGTGCGCGTTACCGTGAACAACGACAGCCACTCCGATGCTCGACTGACCGCAAGAAATGAGATCTACGAATTGAAACCAAACGGAAAGATGGGCAGCCGGGTTGCGTCGATGACGACAGATGATTTGAATATCGCCGGGCGCCAGGCGACCACGTTCGAAAGCAAACTACGGGTCCGCCATCCAAATCTGTGGTCTCTCGAGCACCCGCAACAGTATGTTCTGGTGACTACGGTTGAACAGAACGGCGACGTGGTTGACACGTATCAAACTCCATTTGGCATTCGCACGATTCGGTTTGACGCGGACGGCGGCTTTTTTCTGAATGGCGAGCACGTTAAAATCAATGGTGTTTGCGATCATTCAGACCTTGGCGCGCTCGGCACGGCGGTGAATGTTTCGGCTTTGCAACGCCAGGTTGAAATCCTCAAAGAAATGGGCTGTAACGCGATTCGCACCAGCCATAATCCGCCGGCGCCCGAGCTTCTGGATCTATGCGATCGCATGGGAGTGTTGGTCATGGACGAATCGTTCGATTGCTGGAAAACCGGCAAACGGCCCAATGATTATCATCTGCTCTTTGATAATTGGCACGAAAGAGACTGGCGCGCCGAGTTGCGCCGCGACCGCAATCATCCATCGATCATCCTTTGGAGCATCGGCAACGAAGTGCCCGACCAGGGCACACCGGACGGTCCGCACATCGCCGCCGAATTGACTCGCATCGCCCATGAAGAAGATCCGACCCGTCCCACCACCGCCGCGTGCGATCATATTGATTCGGGCTTCGACGGCTTTGGAACCAACCTCGACGTCTTTGGCTACAACTATAAACCTTTTAAATACGCCGCTTTTCATCGCGTGAATCCCGGCCAGGCCCTGTTCGGCAGCGAAACCGCCTCAACCATCAGTTCACGTGGCGAATACTTCTTCCCGGTCCATACCAACGCGGATGATGGGCAAAGTGATTTTCAAATGAGTTCCTACGACCTCTCAGCCCCGCATTGGGCCACGACTCCCGATCGGGAATTCAGGGGGCAGGATGCCAATTCGTTCGTCGCCGGCGAATTTGTCTGGACCGGTTTCGATTACCTGGGCGAACCGACCCCGTTTTACGAACCCAATGCTCCGTCGCGCAGTTCTTATTTTGGAATCGTGGATTTGGCGGGATTCAAAAAGGACCGATTCTACCTGTATCAATCGCGCTGGCGGCCGGATTTTCCCATGGCGCATATCGTGCCCCAGTGCTGGAATTGGCCCGGGCGCGAAGGCGAAATTACACCCGTGTATGTTTATACGTCCGGCGATGAAGCCGAATTGTTTCTCAACGGCAAATCGCTTGGCCGCATGAAACGCGAGCCGTTGGATTATCGCCTGAGATGGAACGATGTCACCTATCAACCCGGCGAGCTGAAGGTCGTTGCATACAAAAATGGCCGGCGCTGGGCGACTGATGTGGTCAAAACCACCGGTCCCGCAGCCAAACTGGTATTGACCGCCAAACATAAGAAAATTGATCAGGGACAGGACGAATTATCCTACGTGACTGTGACCGTGGAAGACAAAGACGGCCTGGTTGTGCCGCAGGCCAATAACCTTATTCATTTCCAGGCTTCAGGCCCGGGCGAAATCGTGGCCACTGACAATGGTGACGCTACGGATTTAACATCGTTCCC
>DASXFM010000191.1:0-21465 GCA_036489615.1 Verrucomicrobiia bacterium
GACGCGTTTATTGACGGCTACACGACTTACATCAGCCCGCGTGTGTCCGGCCCGGTCATTCATTTGCTGATCACTGACAACCAGGAAGTGAAGGCAGGCGACGAATTGGTCGAGATTGATCCCAGCGACTACGAAACAGCACTGGCCCAGGCCCGCGCCGATTTGGCGGCGGCCCAGAGCCAATTGGATTCTGCGAAAGCGCAAGTGGACGTCAGCAAATCAAAAGTAACGCAGGCCCAGGCTGCCGTGGTGTCGGCGGAAGCCGAAAACGAGCGTGCCGCCGCGGACCTAAAACGCTACGAATCAGTAGAAAGCCGGGCTGTATCCAAGACATCCTATGACCAGACGCAGGCGCAGGCGCGATCCGCCGCCGCGGATCTCCAATCTGCTCAAAGTCAGGTCCAGTCCGCGATGGCCGAGGTGGATTTGAGCAAAGCGCAAGTCGAGACGGCGAGTGCATCCGTGCTGCAGGCCAAGGCACGGCTTCAACAGGCTGAACTGAACCTGTCCTACACGAAGATCGTTGCGCCATTTGACGGCCGTGTTACCGCTCGATCGGTCCAAAACGGAAACTACGTGCAGCCCGGCCAGGCATTGTTCGCCCTCATGCCGCGATACGTCTGGGTGACTGCGAACTTTAAAGAGACCCAGCTGACCGACATGCGCCCGGGCCAGCCGGTCGAGGTGCACGTCGACGCTTACCCGCAGCAAAATTTCAAAGCCCATGTTGACAGCCTTCAGGCAGGAACCGGCGCGAAGTTTAGCCTGCTGCCGCCGGAAAATGCCGTTGGCAACTACGTCAAGATTGTCCAGCGTGTGCCGGTCAAGATTGTGTTTAATGAGGACCTGCCGACCAATCTGGACATTTCGCCGGGCTTATCCGTCGAACCTACGGTAAAAGTCAAATGAGCGATGCTGCATCCATGGCGGCCGCCAATTGGCATCCGCGGGCCAATCCCTGGATGATCACCCTCGCGGTGATGCTGGCCACGTTCATGGTGGTACTTGACACGTCCATCGCCGTTGTGGCGCTGCCCTACATCGCCGGAAACCTAGGTGCGACTCAGGACGAATCCACCTGGGTGCTGACGAGTTACCTCGTGGCCAACGCGATTATCCTGCCGGCCAGCACGTGGTTTTCGGGGTTTTTTGGACGCAAAAAATTTCTCATTGTCTGCACGGCGATTTTTACGGTGGCCTCATTGCTTTGCGGTCTGGCTACGAGCATGACGGCGTTGGTCGCCTCTCGCGTATTGCAGGGCATTGGAGGCGGTGCGATGCAGCCGCTGTCGCAGGCCATTTTGCTGGAGAGTTTTCCACCGGCCAAACGCGGCGCGGCTACGGCGGTATTCGGCCTGGCCATTGTTGTGGCGCCTATTATTGGCCCCACGCTGGGCGGTTGGTTGACCGACAATTGGTCCTGGCGCTGGACGTTTTACATCAATCTTCCGGTGGGTATTCTGGCGGTGTTTTTGATGTCGCTAGTATTGGAAGACCCGCCCTGGGTCCATGCCGGAAGAAGTGTGCCCCTGGACGGCCTTGGGTTTGGTTTGATCGCGCTGGTTCTCGGCACGTTGCAAATCGTGCTGGACAAGGGCCAGGATGCGGACTGGTTTGGGGCCACCTGGATCAGGTGGCTTACTGTGGTGTGCGTTGCATGTTTTATGGGATTTATCATTCGCGAACTCACCGCGAAGTATCCGCTGGTGGACTTGCGCATCTTGAAGAATCGGAACTTTGCGGTGAGTTCCGTGATGCTGGCGCTATTTGGGATGATGGTCTATGCGCTGATTACCCTGCAGCCGTTGTTCCTGCAGTCGCTCATGGGTTACAACGCCTTTAAATCCGGATTGAGCGTCTGCCCGCGCGGGGTTGGCGCATTTTGCGCGCTGTTTTGCGTCGGCGCATTGGTGAGCCGGATTGATTCACGCCTGCTGGCTGCAATGGGGTTCGCTTTCAGCGCCATTGCCAGCTATATGTTGTGCCGTTTAACGTTGCAGATTTCCATGGGCAGCGTCGTGCTGCCAAATATTCTAGCCGGCTTTGGCTCAGGACTGCTTTTCGTGCCCCTGACGACGCTGTCGGTCGGCACGCTCCGGCAAGATCAAATCGGCAACGCCAGCGGACTTCAAAACCTGATTCGTAATACCGGCGGCAGCATTGGTTTGTCGTTGGTGTCCACGTTTCAACAGCGCCTGGCACAGGTCCACCAGTTCATGCTGGTCGGTAACTTGTCTCCGTTGAACCAGCAATACGCGCATGCAACCGCCGCCGCGCAAAAAATTTTCGAGCAACGCTTTAGTCCCGTGGATGCCATGGCCCATGCTCGTGGACTCCTCTACAAAACGTTAATCCAACAATCGGATTACTGGTCATTTATGAATGTTTTTTTCTTCGTCGCGTGCCTGTGCGTATTGTCTCTGTTTGTCATTCCACTGTACGAAAAACCGCGAATAATGCACCACGTGTCGGCGGGTGAATAATTAGCACGAAAGAAATGAAACAAATCCTTCTGATTGACCGGGAATTCGGCGCGGGCGGCATGACCATCGCGGCCATACTGGCCGAGCGGCTGGGCTGGAAATTGTTTGATGATGAGTTGAGCCACGAAATCGCCCGGCTGGCCAAGATCCCGGTTGAAATTTGCCGAAAACGCGAAGAGCGCAAAGATCCATTCCTGCATCGTTTGATCAATCTCATTTGGCGCGGCAGTTTTGACCGGAACCTGCCCTCGCCCGACCTGGCCATTTTGGATACGGACCGGCTCGTGGCCATCATCGAACAGGTTGTCAAGAAAGCGGCGGATACTCGTCCCTGCATCATGGTTGGCCGGGGCGCGCCCTATTTTCTGCGTGATCGCACGGACACTCTTTCTATATTTCTATTCGCCTCACGCGAACTCAAGTATCACCGCATTCTCAAACGGGTTGGCGGCAACGAAAAAGAGGCGGTTGAACTGGTGGACACGCAGGATGACGATCGGCGGAAGTTTGTGAAACATTATTTCGGACACGACTGGCCCAACCGCGAGCTCTATCATGCCATGTTCAATACCGGTATTGGCGATGAAAATACGGTCGAATCCATTCTTCATCTGCTCAACGTTTTGAACCAGGGCAAGGAGACCGTCAAAAAATGAGGAACCTCAAAAATCTTGAAATGCGGCGATTCGGGCGGTTCATGGGATGCGCCACCATCTCAATCTCCCTGGCTGTCCTCGGCGGTTGCGCAGTCGGGCCGAATTATCAGCCGCCTGAATCCGCCAAGCCGGCGAAATGGACGTCGCATCTGGCGGGTGGTGAGACCAATGCGCCCGTCGACCTCGCGGCCTGGTGGAAGAGTTTCGGCGATACCAACCTGGATTCGCTCATGGTGACGGCCATGCAATCCAACCTGACGCTTCGCGTGGCTGAGTCGCGTGTGCGTGAAGCCCGTGCCTCAAAGGGCGTTGTATCCGGCGACCTCTGGCCCTCCATTGGCGCTTCCGGAGCTTATAGTCGCAACCGGTATGGAGCGAATGCCTTTCCCCCTTTGAGCGGTTTTCACATTCCGTTGGATTACAATCTTTACAACGCAAATTTTGACGCAGCGTGGGAACTGGACGTCTTCGGCGGTACACGGCGCGCGGTGGAGGCGGCCAACGCCCAAATTGGCGCCGCCGAGTTTGGCGAGCGGGACGTCCTGGTTTCGCTCCTCGCTGAAGTCGCGCGCAATTATATCGGCGCGCGCGCCTATCAGCAGCGGTTGGCGATCGCGCGGGACAATATCCAGGTCGAACAGCAGGTTCTGAACCTCACCACAAATCTTTTCGAGAACGGGCTGGGCAGCGATCTGGACGCGCAGCAGGCGCGCGCGCTGCTCAACACCACGGAAGCGCAGGTGCCCTCGCTACAAACCGGATTTGATGAATCGGTTTTTCATTTGGCCGTACTCCTGGGCCAGACCCCCGGCGCGTTAACCGACCGGATGTCCGCGAAGGAACCGATTCCCTTAACGCCACCGCTGGTGCCCGTGGGTTTGCCGTCGGATCTCCTCCAGCGAAGGCCTGATGTTCAACAGGCGGAACGCCGGTTGGCCGCCGCCACGGCCCAAATCGGCGTGGCCAAGTCCGACCTGTTTCCGAAATTTTCACTGACCGGTCTTGCCGGTGTGCAGAGTGTCACCCCGGGTAATTGGTTCGAATACGCCAGCCGTTATTGGGGCGCCGGTCCAACCGTACAATGGCAATTATTTGCGGCCGGGAGCATCATGGCCAATGTTCACGTCCAAAACGAACGCCAGGAACAGGCGTTGAATAATTACGAAGAAACGGTGCTGACGGCGATGGAAGACACCGAGAACGCTCTGACCGCCTACGCGCGGGAGCAAGTGCGCCGCGAATCTCTCAGTCGATCCGTCGATGCAGACCAACAAGCGTTTAGCCTGTCCACCCAACTGTACAAGAATGGTTTGACGGACTTTCTGCGCGTCCTGGATTCAGAAACGGCTCTGTACTTGGCCCAGGATGCGCTGGTGCAAAGCGACCAGGCTGTTTCCGTGGATTTGGTCCAGCTTTATAAGGCCCTGGGAGGAGGGTGGGAAGCGGAGACGAATTCGGTTCCGGCGGTGGCCGAACGAAACGGGAATTAGCCCGAATCCTATTGCTTCGTCTGTGGGTCAGTTTGGATGACCTTTTTGTCTTCCAGTTTTTCGAGCTTGGGCGCGATCACGACCTGGCAGTAGCCGGCGCTGGTATTGTTGTCGTAGTATTTTTGGTGGCGATCTTCGGCTGGATAGAATTTCTTGAGCGGCACGATTTCCGTGACAATCGGGTTTTTGTGATTCTGCTGCGCGGCCAGCTTGGACTTTTCCGCTTCGAGTTCTTGCTTTTTGTCGCGGTACAAAATGATGGAACGATACGAAGTACCCTCGTCGGCGCCCTGGCGGTTCAAGGTGGTGGGATCATGCGCCTGCCAGAAAACGTCGAGCAACTGGTTGTAGGTAACCTTGGACGGGTCAAAAGCGATTTCTGTGACCTCGGCGTGCCCGGTGGTTTCGGTGCAAACCTGCTCGTAGGTGGGGTTGGCGGTCGTGCCGCCGGCAAAGCCGCTGGTGACCGAGATGACGCCGGGCACCCGTTCAAAAACGGCTTCCATGCACCAGAAACAGCCACCGCCAAAATCCGCGATTTCAGTTTTATTGGTATCCATAGCACTTGCGGGTTGAGTGAAGACGGACGTAGTGAACATACCCGCGACGAGCAACATGTAAAGGCCTTGTTTCATCAGAATTAGCGATTCGACAATGCAAACGGCTAATTCATTCAATCTGCCGCAAAGTTGTGGGTTGCAGCATGCTCAGCAATTCTTCAATGATCGCCTTCGGAGTCCAAAAAAAATGCAAACTATGCCCGCCATAGATAGCAACAGCGAGGCAGGTGGTTCTGGTGCGGGTACAACGCTTACAGCGGCTAAGCCGAAATCGTAAGTGTTTTCATCTGCAAATTGGATGGCTGTCGCGTCGGATGTCGCCGTAAACGTGTTTGTGAACGATTCCCAATGCATCTGATCATAACGATTGATGCCGTTGTTGTATGAGTATGGAGGGGTTTCGTATGAAACAAGGGTCTGATTATTCAAATTAATATCGAGTGTCACGCTGGGCCCAAAGTACAAGTCCGCCGCGGCATAAAAAACGAGCGAATATTGTTGGCCGGGGATTGTCTCCAGGGTTTGAGACGGCCCTCCACCCAGTCCAAATACGCCGTTTGGCGCATTTGGGTTATTGACGATGGCTACCAGACCGGCCCAATCTGAAAATAACGATCCGAATGTTCCATTCTGCACAATGTTTCCGGGCGGAGAAGGAACGGTCTCCGCGATGACCGCGAAGGATGCCAGAGATGCGAAGAGTGTTGCTAGAACTATGTAGAATTTCATGATCGGTGGCTTTCCATAGGCCTAATAGATATTCACTGTCGACGCAAGAAAGGATCGTCTCCAAAATAGAAAAAGCCGGAACCATAGGTTCCGGCTTGAGAAAGGGGAAATTTCTTTTACCAACGGAAATGCGCAAAAGCCTTGTTGGCCTGGGCCATTTTATGGACTTCGTCGCGTTTGCGGATGGCGTTGCCCTGGCCCTGGTAGGCTTCCATGATTTCAGAGGCCAATGCGTCGCGCATGGAAATGCCTTTGCGGGAATCGGCGAAATCCACGATCCAACGCAACGCGAGGGCGTTTTGACGGTCAGTGGGAATCTCCAACGGGACCTGGTAGGTCGCTCCGCCAACGCGCCGGGCCTTGGTTTCAATACGAGGCTTGGCGTTGTCCACCGCCCGTTGCAGAATCTCAATTGGATTGCTGGCCGGATTTTTCTCGGAAATCGTGTCGAAGGCGCCGTAAACGATGCGTTGCGCGGTGCTCTTTTTGCCGCAGATCATTACAGTGTTAACCAGTCGGGTGACCAGCGTGCTGTGAAATTTTCCATCCTTGGAGATGGTCCGTCGTGTTGCTTGTCGTCGTCGGGACATGAGATCGTTGAAACGTTAAAGTGTTAAAGCGTCTGGTTGCTAGGCAGCGGGTTTGGCAGCGGGTTTTTCTTTAGGCCGTTTCACGCCGTATTTGGAGCGGCTGACCCTGCGTTTTTCCACCCCGGCGGCGTCTAGTGTGCCACGGACGATGTGATAACGCACACCCGGCAAATCTTTGACACGGCCCCCGCGCACGAGCACGATGGAGTGTTCCTGCAAATTATGGCCTTCGTCCGGGATATAGGCGATGACTTCGTAGCCGTTGGTGAGGCGCACTTTGGCGACTTTGCGCATGGCCGAATTCGGCTTTTTGGGCGTGCGGGTCATGACCTGAATGCACACGCCACGGCGGAACGGCGAATTTTCCAGGGCCGGCGACTTCGACTTATACTGCACTTTGCGCCTGCCTTTGCGAACGAGTTGGTTGATTGTCGGCATTTTTCTTAAAATGGAACGCAAACTATATCAAAGCGGCAAACGATTGCAACGGTTTTATTAAAGATTTTTTGTGGCGGCCTGAATCATCAAATCATCCACCTGTACGGCCAAATTCGCCAGATAGTCGTCCCCAAGCGGATGATTGGTCAAGGCCACGAGAATGTAGCAGCGGTCCGGTCCAGTAATGAGGGCGCTGTCGTGCAGCCAATTCTCCCAAGTGCCGGATTTACGAAGGATTTCCAAAGGCCGTCCTTCGAGGCCTTTGACGAATTTGATGTTCTCAGCCGGGATATCCGGGGAAGCGAAAATTTCCCGCATAGTGTGCGAAGCCGACGGTGAAATCAGTTTGCCTTGTTCCATCAATAGATAAAACCGCAATACTTGCCGCACGGTCACGGCGTGGGAATTATCGCCCACGGGATCGCCGATGCGTTCGCCCGTGATGCCATAGTGTTTGCCCACCCAGATGCCCCCGCCGTGGCTTGCGTCATAAAAACCATAGGATTCCAACACCTTCTCGATCGGTTTTAGACCCAGCAGTTGGGAATATTTGGCGGCCATTTCATTGCTGGAGGGTTTGATCATGAGGCCGAGTTCGTGGCGCGTTTGGGCGTCCAGGTTTGTGGCGGCTTCGGGATGAAGATCAAAATAGGCAAAGAGGATTCCGATCTTGGCGACGCTGGCGCCGTAATCTTCGCGGTCGGGATAAATCATGGCGAGGCGAAGCGTTCGCAAATCGAGCATGCCCAGGGACGTTTGGTTCGTCGTCATCCCGTATTTGGCGCGGAGGTTGGCGTCGATATTTTCAAGCTGCCCCTGCAGCGTGGGGTCCACTGGAGTGTCGTAGGTCAACGTATAATTTTCGAATTGAGGGTTCATCGGGGGAGTGGCCAGGGCGTTATTCATGCACAGCAGTGCGATAACCAAAAATGCGCCGGTGAAAAATCTCATGGCCGAGGGTTTTTAGCAGATTGTTGGCAGGGAGCAAAGGATGGAACTCAAAAATGGCATAACCGCAGATTTCCAGTCACCTCTTTGGGCTTTGCGGGAACGTATTCAATAGTATGATGACCCATGAATCAGTGACCACCGTCGAATACATCCCGGATGCGGAACTGGTCGCGCGCACCCTGGCAGGGGACCGCGATGCGTTCAACCGGATTGTATCGCGTTACCAAATCCTAATTTGTTCCCTGGCCTACAGCCGGATTGGGCACCTCGGCCACAGCGAGGACGTGGCGCAGGAAACCTTTATCACTGCGTGGAAGCGGTTGCGGCTGTTGCGCCAACCGGAGAAACTGCGCGCCTGGCTGTGCGGCATCGTGCACAACCGCGCGAAACAATGCCTGCGGAATGAGGGCCGTTTGCCGCTTCAGGATGCCGAACCGTTGGAAACGGCCGCAGATTTGCCGGCGCACGAGGCACTGCCTTCCGAACAAACGATCTCGCATGAAGAACAAGCCATCTTATGGCGTTCGCTGGAGAAAATTCCTGAGTTGTATCGCGAACCATTGATTCTTTTCTACCGCGAACACCGGTCCATCGAGCACGTGGCGGCGGAATTGGAATTGTCCGAGGACGCCGTGAAACAACGGCTATCGCGCGGTCGAAAATTGTTGCAGGAAGGGATTGAGGATTTTGTGGAAAAGACCCTCAGCCGGACGGCGCCGACACCGGCGTTTTCCAATGCCGTGCTGGCGGCGCTCCCGCTGAGCGGCGGGTCGGCAACGGCCGCAGGCATCGGCGCAGCGGGCAAAGGCACGCTGGCGGCCAAAACCGTGCTCGGGGCATTTCTGTTGCCGTTTATCGGAGTCTTCACCGGGTTTGGCGCTCAATGGCTGATGTTCCAGGGCCGGGGAAGCCATGTCTCAAAATTGCGGTTGGTGCTGACGTGGCTGGCGGTTTTGACTTTTGCGATCGGCGGGAATCTGGCTGTGAGTTTTATGGGCCGCCATTTCGACTGGAGCGGCTCGGTTTTCTTCGCTGCCGAGGCGGGCTTCTGGTGGTTCTATGCCATGTGTATGGCCACATGGATCATTACGATTTACCGTCACGTTCAGAAAGATCTCCTGGCCGGTGCAGCGCCACGCACGTCGGCCGCGCCAATGACGTCGCTGCGCTATGGATGTGTCGTGGCCGGCACGCATATCATGATGTTTTGGGGGTTGATTCAGGTTGCATGGAGACAGCACGACCGATTGGGGTTGGTGGCCGTTGTGGGAATGGCGGCTGCTTTGGCAGTGGTGAATTTCTTCCGATATCGCAGTTGGAACGGCTCAGGCATGGGACCGGCCTATATAGAACAACTGACTTCGTGTTCTGTCGTCATGCTTGCCATCATCAACCTCCGACTTGATGTCTGGGTCGCCTCCAGCTATGGAATCAGCATGGCTGAACTGTACAGCCGCATACCCGTGTGGATCATTCCGGCGCTCTCCGCCGTGTTAGTGCTGTGGTCGGTGTTCATGCTCTCGATCACGAAACCGAAGGCAACGGGGCCAGTTTCGGCATAGTCAGCATCAATCACGCAGGTATCAACGCAGATGATGCCGCTCCTGGAGGGAGCTTGGAGATTTCTCTTCGCAGACTTGCTACAAATATGTCGCACTACGGCACTTAGACATTGCCGAATGCCAGTTCCCGGTTTTGGCCGTTCGATTTCTTTGATAGTAAGCATCTCCGGCACACCGAGGCCGGAATCCCAGCCCTTGAATTTACTTTCCATTTTTAGCTTTTAATTCCCAATCGGTGAGCGGCAAAATCGACGAATGGGGCGCCAAGAAGTGAAGACGTTATTCATATGATCGTTTTCATGGCAATTCTTGCGCTGTTGCTGCTTTTGCTGGTCACGCCGCTTATCGTTGCCGTCGTTTTGTTGTGCAAGGAGCACGCTAAAGCAGGCGGGATTATTTTAGGTCTATACTTTGCTTTAATCGTTTCTTTTTTTGTCTATGGCCAATTGGAGAGACGAAGCGCGGCTGGTCGAATCGTCAGGTGGATTGGTGGTGAGTACGAAATGCAGCAATATGCAAATGACCTCGCGGAAGATACCAAAAACGTCTTAAATCCAGTTGAGCTTCAACAATGGGCAATGACCGTCTTGGTGCAGACCGAGACGACGAATTATCCGGACGGCGAATTTCCACGAGACAAAGTGGCGCTCGGCATCCGGAATCTGCAAAGTGAGGGATTTCCGTTTGAAATGGTAATGGTTGACGCCACAAATTCCGTTTTGCCTCAAAATCGCACTGTTTGGATTGTTTGGGGCAGCGGATTTGGACATTGGGGTATCAGAGTTTGTTCCCCTTCTTTCAGCATTACCAATTCATATGACGACAAGTATTACGTCGAGTGGAAGCCGGGAGTTTACTTCTGGGGCCAGACTCATTAAGCATAACGCATATGGCTGTCAAGAGCTTGGTCCAAACCGCGCTGAACACCACGCTCGGATTCTTTTATCCCGAAGTCTGCGCCCTCTGCAAAGTGGAGTCGGCCACGGTGGATGATGGTTTTGTAGGAGTGGAGTGTCGCCAGCAAGTGCGATTTATCCGCCCGCCATTTTGCGGGCGTTGCGGATTACCCTATGATGGGGATTTGACGGCGCCGTTTGAATGTTCCAACTGCCGGGATTTGAAATTGTATTTCAGTTCCGCGCGTTCGGCGGTGGTAGCCAAAACGGTCGTAATGGAGGCGATCCACCATTTCAAATACTCGCGGGCGTTATGGTTTGAGAATTTTCTCGCCGGCCTGCTGATCGCGGAAGCGGCGCCGGTTTTGCGCGGACAAAAGAACAGTGTGATTGTTCCAGTACCGTTACATCCGCTGAAAAAACGGGAGCGCGAGTTCAACCAGGCCGCCGTGCTTGCGGCGCGGTTGGGCCGGGCTACCGCTATTTCGATGAATGAAAAAATACTGGCGCGCGCGTCAAACCCACGGAAACGCAGACGCATCTTAAGCGTGAGGAACGCACCGCGAATATGCACGGAGCGTTTGCCGCCCGCAACGGCGTGAAATTGAACGGCGAGCGGATCATCCTGGTGGATGATGTGTTCACGACGGGCGCGACGACCAACGACTGCGCGCGGGCATTACGCGGCGCGGGCGCGGGCGATGTTTGTGTCTGGACAGTGGCGCGTGGGTTGTGATATTGTTGCCCAGCATCCAAAGAGATATGGGCACAACTGTTTTTGTGAAAAAAATTGGCGGCAGCGAAATTGTTGAGCCAGCGCTGACGCCTCCTCCGTTGAAAATCCCGCCGCTGCCCAAGCCCAAGCTCGGTTCGACCAAGTCCAAATCCAAAAAACGCGACATTCCCGAAGGCCTGTGGACGAAGTGTCCCAAGTGCAGCACGATGATTTTTGACAAGGAACTGGACGAAAAGCTGAAAGTTTGTCCCAAGTGTATGCATCACTTCCCCATCAGCGCGCGCGAACGCATCCATTCCCTGGTGGAAACGTGCACGTTTGAAGAAATGGACGCGGACATGTCGAGTGTGGATATTTTGAAATTTGCCTCCTACGAAAGCAAATTGGAGCGCGACCGCAAAGCGACGCTGCTCAAGGACGCCGTAGTGACCGGACTTTGCAAAATTGGCGCGCAACGCGTGGGGTTGGGCGTCATGGAATTTGGGTTCATGGGCGGTTCCATGGGTTCGGTTGTGGGTGAAAAATTGACGCGGCTGATCGAGCGGTCCACAGAAAAAGGATTGCCGGTCATCATCATTTCAGCCAGCGGCGGTGCGCGCATGCAGGAAGGCAGCTTCAGCCTGATGCAAATGGCCAAAACGTCCGCCGCGCTGGCGTATCACGCTCAAAGCCGGCTGCCGTATATCAGCGTGCTCACGCAGTCGGACTACGGTGGCGTGATGGCCAGTTACGCGAGCCTCGGAGATTTGATTTTGGCGGAGCCCGGCGCGCTGATCGGATTCGCCGGCCCGCGCGTGATCAAGGACACCACCCAGGCGGAGCTGCCGCCGGGATTTCAAACCGCTGAATTTCTTCTGGACCACGGCCTCATCGACGCCATCGTGGCGCGCAGCGATATGAAGGAACAACTGATTGAGTATTTGGACTTCATGACTGCCGGGAAAAAAGCGGCTGCAGGTTGAGATGTTCGTCGTGGATTGCCGACTGGGACTGGAGACAATTCTCGATTCTCCCCGCAGTCCCGAAAGCTTTCGGGATGGCATCGTTAAATATCAGTGGCTTAAACGGCAACAAATCCAAAACTACCCCGCAACCGGGTTGCAACATTTTTTCGGAAATCGATTTTAACGATTTGTTTTCATTTCCGTTCCACCGCCTGCCCGGAATCTGAATTTTTCGATCCCTGCTTTAGCAATCTTTGGAAATTGAGTTCCTGTTGCCGTTCGTCCTGGATCAGTAAACTGACTGCCTGGGAATTGGTGGCCAACTCAACACGAAGGCTATTGTTCTCAACAGTTAGCGTGTTCACCTGGACTTGAAGGTTGGAGACGGATTCGGCGAGTTGATTGTCCTGTTTTTGCAACGCGTAAAATTCCGCGCCTTCTTTGACGCCGCAGCCGGAAATGAGAAAAATCAGGGATGAGAAAGCGAATGCGGCTTTTGTGAGTTTATTCATAGGTCCGTCCTTTGGTTCTCCCGATTATCGCACAGTTGAACGATAGCGCCAATCTTGATCCGCAGATTTCGCGGATTCACGCAGATGTTGGGAGAGCGGAAGGATCTTTTAGCTGCGTTCCGGATTTCCGGAAATCAGCGCAATCTGCGGATAAACCCAGTTCCACTTCCAAATCTCTTGCCACGCGGCGTTTGAAATTCTTTAATTCGGCATGGATTCTCGCGAGGCGTTTGTGGCGCTGAATATGATTGAGCACGTCGGCCCGGTTCGGGCGCGGCTGTTGCTGGATCATTTCGGCGATGCGCCGGCAATCCTCGCCGCATCGCGGACCCAATTGCTTCGTGTGCGCAATATCGGCGAGGAAACGGCTGAAGCCATCGCCAATTGGGAGAAGAACATTGACCTGGCGGGAGAATTAAAACGCATCTCGGATTTCGGCTGCCACGTTTTGATCCACAGCGACGAACATTATCCGCCGTTGCTTCGTGAAATTTACGATCCGCCGCTGGTGCTTTACGTCAAAGGCGAACTGACCGTCAAAGATAAGGGCGCCGTGGCCATCGTCGGGTCGCGGCAAACCACGCATTACGGCATCGAAACCGCCCGCAAACTGTCCTATCAATTGGCTTACGTGGGCGTCACGGTCGTGAGCGGCGGCGCGCGTGGCATTGATACCGCGGCGCACCAGGGCGCGTTGGCGGCCAAAGGCAGAACCATCGCTGTACTTGGAACGGGGATAAACCTGGTTGCACCGCCTGAGAATGGTGAACTGTTCCAACGCATTGCGCAGAACGGCGCGGTGATCAGTCAATTTCCATTCAATCGTCCCGCCGACAAGCAAAGTTTTCCTATTCGAAATCGGATTGTAGCGGGGATGACCCTGGGCACAGTGGTCGTGGAGGCCAATTTGCAAAGCGGCGCGCTGATTACCTCAAATTTTGCCACTGATTACGGCCGGCAGGTTTTCGCCGTGCCTGGCCGCATTGATTCGCCTCGCAGCAAGGGTTGCCACGACTTGATTAAGAAGGGCGCGAAGTTGTGTGAAGATGCCGAAGATATCTTGAGCGAATTTGAGTATCTCTTTCCGTCGTCCAATAAACCGCCGTCGCCCGGGCAAACCGGTGTTTTGCCGGCCCTGGAGCTTCCGCCCAATGAACAAAAAACCCTCGACGCCCTGGACGGCGAAGAACGGACAATTGATGAAGTTATCCGCAAGAGCGGTCTACCCAGTTCAGCCGTCAGTGTCGCCCTGTTGAGCCTGGAGATGAAAAGGCTGGTGAAGCAGTTGCCCGGGAAGCTCTTTGTTAAAAACTTGTGACGCATTGGGAAAGTTTCGGATTTACGATTTATAAGTGCCGTTGCCAGGCGATGCGGCGTGAAGCAGGAGGAAGGCACAATGTGAAGCGTCGGATTCGTAACATGTCTGGCCACCCCTGCGTCCGCGTAAATCGTAAATTCAACTGGCTTTTCCCCAGGAATTGCGGACAATGTAACTGCCCCTTTTGACCGGCCGATTTATGCCCGCAAAGGGCGATAACACATACTGAGTTTAAATCTGTCGTGGCACATGAGTATCGGCCGTTTCTTCCGTTGCAGTGTCCTGTTATTGCCATGGCACACGTTGTTGCTTCTGCTCGTCCTGTCCGGTGTGCCGAAAGCATCTGCGGTGGACGATTTTTTATCTTCCCGGCCCATCATCGGTCAGAACGCCAATGGACAATTGGAAGTTTTCCGGTTGGATGACGATGGCCGGCTTTATCACAAATGGCGTAAGGCGTCCACCGGCGCCTGGTCCGCGTGGTGCAGCCTGGATGGTTCGCTGTGGCCCGGGTTGGCGATCGTCAACGACAGAGGTGGCAAAATGGAAGTTTTCGGCGTGGACCGTTCGACGGGCAACATGGAGCAGATTCAGCAGTTGGCCGACAACGGCCCTGACTGGTCATCATGGCGCAATCTGGGCGGCAACTTCGGCGGATCGGTTGCGGCGGAACGCGATGCGGATGGAAGGATTGAAGTGTTCGCCGTGGATACGGTTACGCTTCACGTCAAACATGTCGAACAGAATGCCAATGGCGGCTGGTCATCGTGGGCAGACCTGGGCGGCATCCTTGATTCAGCTTTGGCAGTTGGCCGAAACGAGGATGGCCGTTTGGAACTGTTTGGCCTGGCGGCGCGGGGCGGAACGTTGCTTCATTGCTGGCAATTCCATCCGAACACGAGCAACGACTGGTCGGCCTGGGCCAGTCTGGGCGGGACAATTTCTCCGGGGTTTACCGTCGAGCGGAATATGGCAGGCGAACTCGAGGTTTTTGGCGTGAACGGCATGAACGGCGCCGTGGAGCGAATTTGCGAAACCAATGCCAGTGGCAGCACGAATTGGTCGGCGTGGCAGGACTTTGGCACAAACGCGAGGCCGGGCCTCGCCTCGGGAAAAAGCGCCGATCGGCGCATTGAAGTTTTTGCCGTGCGCCCCAGTGACTCCATGTTGATGCACCGATGGGAATTGTTCACCAATACTTCTGATGAGTGGTCGGTCTGGACAGATATGAATGAAAAGGCCGGAACCGGCCCTGCCGTGGGAGTTAATGAGGACGGCGATTTGGAGGTCTATATCACCGATCCGGACAATGACCATCTTATCCATTACCGCCGGCAGATCAGTGGCGCGAGCGGTTGGCTGGATTGGTCGAGCATGGACCAACCTGTCTTTTCGTGCGCCCTGCACTTATGGCAGGCGGATGATGGATTGCCCGACAATGCGGTCCAGGCCATCACGCAAACAGCGGATGGTTTTCTATGGGTAGGGACTCGCGGCGGCTTGGCGCGTTTCGATGGCACCCAATTTGTCTGTTACGATGCCCGCAATACGCCCGCGCTGAAAAATTCATCCATTACTGCCCTGTGCGCCGGCAAAGACGGATCGCTATGGATTGGCACCGGCGGCGGCGGACTTGTTCGACTGTATAATGGCGCCTTTTCGTCGTTCACCACTACAAACGGTCTGACGGGTGATAAAGTACTCGTAATTTATGAAAGCGCTGATGATTCGCTCTGGATCGGCACCACCACCGGCATGAGCCGTTACCGGAACGGGACCTTTCGCAAATATACGACGCGAGACGGTTTGTCGTCAGATCTCGTGAGGTATGTATACGAGGACCAGGATAAAAACCTGTGGATCGCGACGGGCGAAGGGTTGAATCGGTTGGGTCGGGACGGAACGATGGCCACCTTTGTCATGCCCAACGGCCTGCCCAACAATTCCGTCCGCGTGATCTGCCAGGACCGTGGCGGAAGAACCTGGGTTGGCTCAAACAACGGTTTGCTTTGGTACGATTCGTTTTGGGGAATAGATTTTTACGCCTATAACACCAAGTACGGCCTGTCCGATACCTTCGTGAGCGCCATTTGCGAGGACGGCGATAGCAACCTTTGGGTGGGCACTTACAGCGGGTTAAACCGGTTTCGGGACGGGCGCTTTTATCATCAGCCGGACAGCGACGGCCAGCCCTTTGACCAGATCAACACGCTTTTTGCAGATCGTGAAGGCAATTTATGGGTTGGTTCGAGGGAAGGGCTGACGCAATTGGCCTCTGAAAAATTCTTCACGTACACAAAGCAACAAGGACTAACGTACAATAACGTGATGTCCGTCCTCGATGATTCAAGGGGTAACGTTTGGATCGGCACGTGGGGCGGGGGAGTGGATGAACTACAAGGGGAAAAGATCACCGCCTGCTCTCCCGCATCAACCAACGGCCTTTCCCGGGATTTGATTCTCTCGCTTTGCGAAGGACACGACGGCAGCCTCTGGGCAGGCGCAGATTATGACGGAGGATTGACGCACTTTAAAGATGGGGTGGCCACGCATTACACCTGGCATGATGGATTGATTAACGGCGGCTTGCGCGTGCTTTATCAGGACAACCGTGGATATCTCTGGGCCGGCACCGACCACGGATTGAGTTGTTTCAAGGATGGCAAATTTATTGGCAATGACCTGACCGAAAGCCTGACCAATGAAAGCGTTCGGGACATCTGCGAAGATGGTTCGGGTTCTCTCTGGTTTGCTACGCAAAACGAACTGGTGCGCTGGCAGGACGGCCAATTGACCAAATTCACCACCGCGAACGGATTGCCGAATGGCGGATTGACCGCTTTGTACGCGGACGATGACAATAACCTGTGGATCGGCACCGCGGGCGGGGGCCTGGACCGTTACCGCAATTTCCGCTTTAGGTCCTATACCAGCCGGCAGGGGCTCTTTAGTGACGACATTTTTGGCATGGTCGAAGACCATGGCTGGCTCTGGATGAGTTCACCGCGTGGCGTATTCCGGGTTCGCAAAAGGGATTTCGACGCTTTTGATAACGGAAAACTCGAAAATATCGTCTGTCTGGCCTATGGGAAAAATGACGGGATGGAAACACCGCAGTGCAATGGCGAGGGCAAACCCTCCATCTGGAAATCCCACGACGGCCGCATCTGGTTTCCCACGAGCAAAGGATTGGTGGTTGTGGACCCAAAAACGATAAAGACGGACGAAGAGCCGCCGTCGGTGTTTATCGAATCAGTGGCCTCCGATGAAAAAGTGATTGAAGACGGCAGGATGGAGTTGGCGGGCGCCACTTCGGTTTTGGGGCGGCGGTCAGAGCCATTGAGAATTTCGCCCGGACGCGGCGAACTGGAATTTCAATACGCGGCAATAGGTTTTTCCGCGCCGGAAACCGGCCGTTTCAAATATCGCCTGGACGGTATGGATTCCAATTGGATCGACGCCGGAATACGCCGGGTGGCCTATTACAACCGTCTTCCGCCAGGACGCTATCGTTTTGAGGTCCAGGCGTGCAGCAAAGATGGCATCTGGAACGAGGCCGGCGCTGCATTGGACGTAATCATTGCGCCACACGTTTGGCAAACGCTATGGTTTCGCGCATTCATCGCGCTCATGATTATTGGCGGAGCGACCGGGATGGCTCTCTATGCGACTCGCTGGCGGATCCAGCGCAAATTGATGTTGTTGGAACAGCAACACGCCGTCGAACGGGAGCGCGGACGCATCGCTCGTGACATGCACGATCAGATTGGTTCCGGTTTGACCCAAATCGGCCTGCTCGGAGAATTTGCGCGGCGCGCCTCCGGCAAAAATGGGGACACGATCAGCCATGTTGACAGGATTTGCGACACGGCGCGCGAATTGGCGCAAACGCTGGATGAAATGGTGTGGATGGTCAATCCCCGGAATGACACGCTGAACAAACTCGCGTTGTACCTCGCGGCTTACGCGGAAGAGTTTTTCCAGCCGACTGGCGTCCGTTGTCTTTTGGACATTCCGTCCGGCCTTCCGGCATGGCCTCTTCCCGCCGACGTGCGGCACAATTTGTTTCTGACGGCCAAAGAAGCGTTCAATAACATCGCCAAGCATTCCCGCGCCTCAGAAGCACGGCTGAAAATTTCCGTGGCTGGTTCCATGCTCGAGATCGGCATTGAAGACAATGGCGTTGGGTTCTCCAATGACGGCGCGAACGGTTGCTGCAATGGCCTGTCCAATATGAAAGAACGCATCCGTGAAATCAGCGGCACATTTGAAATTTCCGGCGGGCCTAACAACGGTACTCGCATTTGCTTTCGGGTGCCGCTACAATCAAACGAAGTAACCCGAGCCGAAGAATGAACGTGTTATGTCTATTAGTGTTGCCATTGTGGAAGACGATCGTCGCGTGCGCGAAAGCCTGAGTGTTTTGATTAACGGGACGGAAGACCTCCGGTGCGTCAGCGCGCATTCCAGCGGAGAGGAGGCGTTGGAAGACATTGTGTTCAAAAAACCGGACGTCGTCCTGATGGATATCAACCTGCCGGGCATGTCCGGAGTCGACTGCGTACGCAAGCTCAAGGCGCAATTGCCCAAAGTGCAGATTCTCATGCTGACCATGTATGAGGACGATGAAAAGGTATTCCAATCGCTGGTGGCCGGCGCCAGCGGATACCTGGTTAAGCGTACCTCACCGTCTGAACTGTTGAACGCGATTCATGAGGTTTACACCGGCGCTTCGCCCATGTCGGGAAAAATTGCGCGCACGGTTGTGGAATATTTCCATAAGCACAAGGAGGCTTCGCCCCACGAAGAGTCGCTCTCCCGCCGCGAAGAGGAAATTTTGAGGCTCCTGGCCAAAGGATATCGTTATAAGGAAATTGCTGATGCCCTGGCCATCAGTTTTGAAACCGTTCGGTCACACCTGAAAAATATCTACGATAAGCTTCACGTCCGTTCCCGGACTGAGGCAGTGGTGAAATATTTGAGGAATTAGCCGAACGTTGAATGAATTCAATGATCGGCATTCGATGTTTTTTGGATTCGGATTCCCCGGTTTTTTTCCACTTCTGATTGAAGTGACCCCCCGAATGGGGGATGAAAATGCCGATTGTTGCCTTTTCGTAACCTCTATTGCCCATAAAAGGGGATTACGAGAATTTGAATTTCGTGCTAAAAAGGCTACAATGTCACATCGATTCGCTTGTGAGCACGGATTGTCCGAGGAGGTCGCGTTGGATTCTTCAGCGCGTGGAGTGTCTTTTCACGGATTGGTTATTTTCCCAGGTAAAATCATCAGCAATATCGCCCGTTAACCCATCATCGTTATGCACAAAAGCACGCTTGCTAAAATTATCGGTACGTTTCTAACGCTGGGAGCCTGCGCCACGGCATTGGCGCAAACCTATTCAAACGCGGTCGTGGGACTGAATCCCGCCGGCTACTGGCCGTTGAATGAAACGGCGCAGCCACCGCAAGTATTGAATTTAACGGCGACGAATAGTGGCACGCTGGGCGCGGAAGGGAACGGTACCTACGGCGCATGGTACCAGCCTTCAGGCAATCAATGGTATTTGACCAACAACATTGTGACGGAGCCGGGCCCGATCTCGGGAGGGGACGTGGCGCTCAACCTTACGTACAATCCCGGCCAATACATCGTTCTTCCGCGCGATACCAATGGTGTGCCCAATGCCGCGTTGACGATTCAGCCGCCGTTTTCGCTCGAAGCCTGGGTTAATCCGGGCACCACTGTCGCCCGGTTGGATGGAATCATTAGTGAAGGAGAAGTGCAATTGCTCGCCGGTGGATCAAACCCAACCAATCCGTTCTATGACAGTTCTTCGCTGATCACGTCCTGGGCCGGTTTTGCCTTTGGCCAATACCAGAACTATTTCTTTTTCAGCACTTTTTGCACGAACGGCTATAACATTAAAAGCAGCGAATTGGATCTGCCTCACCCCACGGGCGGAGGCTTGCAGGTTGGCCAGTGGATCTATGTCGTCTGCACCTTTACGGCTGCTGGCGTCGAAACCATGTACACCAACGGCGTTCAGGCCGCAACCAAGACCGTCCCGGCCAACGCCAGGGGCCAGCATTATATTGCCGACCCGACATCGCCGCTGATGGTTGGCAGCGGCTCGGATGTCCCAATCGATTATGGCAATTCTTACCAGGGTGGGCTGGCTGAGGTGGCCATTTACAACGAAATCCTTCCGCAGGCCAGCATGACGGCGCATTATCAAACCGCCGGTGGAACCAACGCCACTTTTGGAGCAAATTATGCCAGCGCGGTAGCGGCGGACAGCCCGATACTTTATTATCGCATGAACGACGGCCAAACGCAGACCAACGCCGGTTATGCGAGCGCGAGCTTCCCGGTGGCCAACAACTACGGAACTCTGGGAGCCAGCGGCAGTGGGGTCTACCAGCCCGGAACGACCCCGGGTGTTGCCGGCCCTCCTTTTGCCGGTTTCGGCGCCAACAGCAAGAGCGTGGCCATCAATGGTTGGCTCGGGGCCGTGGATATTGGTAACAGCAATATCCCCGCGGAGTTGAATCCTACCGGTGCGGTGCCCATGACGGTGTTGAGCTGGTTCCAGACCGGTCCGGCTGATTCCCCCGGCCGCTTCCAGGAAATTCTAGGCCATAGTGACCAATCGTATCGCCTGTCCCTGGGGCAGTCTCCAAACATTGGCACTCATTTCAATCCCGGCCCCGGTCCTGAATTGCAATATTCGAGCACAGCACAGGCCGCCACCAATGGAAACGACTTTAATGACGGTCAGTGGCACATGGCAGTGGGTGTTTCTGATGGCACCAATGAGTATCTTTACCTGGACGGCTCGCTTGCGTTGAGCAACAACAGCCCCGCCGGAATTAAAATCGTCAGCACCAACACCGACCTTCTGCTGGGCGGTGATCCGGAATACACTGTCTCCAGCACCGGCAATGCAGCTGTGCTCCACAACTTTGATGGCAATATCGCGCAGGTCTCCTTCTTCACCAACGCCCTGACGGCCGCCCAAATCCAATCGCTATTTAACGCCGCCGGCGTGCCGCCGTATATCGCTTCTGAGCCGGTACCCTCGGTCACGGCAAATCAGGGTCAAAATGTGGTCGTCTCGACCGGTATTCGCGGCAGCAGCCTTGCGTATCAATGGTATCAAAATGGAGTCGCTGTGTCCGGTCAGACCAACGCCAGTCTCGATTATGTGCCTGCGGTAGCTGGTGAATCCGGTTCCTATTATCTGATTGCCAGCAGCACCTTCGGCTCGGTCACTAGTTCAGTTGTAACGCTTACGATTTATGGGCCGCCTGTCATCACGCTGCAATCTCCAGCGCAGCTCGAAATCTTCTCCGGCTCCAGTCCTACGTTGTATGTGACTGCCAGTGGTATCACGCCTGCCTACCAATGGACTCTCAATAGCGCCGTCATTCCGGGCGCGACTAATGCCAATTTTACGGTCACCAACATCACTGCAAACGGGACTTTCGGCTGCACGGTGACCAATGCGTTGGGCACAAATTATATCACCCCGATTGTGATAACGGTCCTGTCCGACCCGACTGCGCCGTATCCGACGCAGGTTCTGGCGAATCATCC
>DASXFM010000194.1:0-8183 GCA_036489615.1 Verrucomicrobiia bacterium
TTTAACGCGCCGCCGTCAAAAATGTTGCTCGCTTCGATAAAGCCGCCGTCACCGGACGAAAGATTGTTTGGGGAACTCCAGATTTGCCATCCGGAAAGGGTTTCGCCGCCAAAGGCCGTGCCGAAATACGCACCCGAAATACCGCCGCCGGTAACGCCGGGATTCTGCGTGAGCGTCCACACACTGACCGGGTTGTTATTCTGGTCCACGCCGTCGGGAGAACTGCCCGGAGTAGTTGTTGCGGTGTACGAGAAATCATTGGAGGCGCAGGCAAGCCCGGCAACGCTCATCAAACCGGCAATAGTGACAAAGGCTTTTTTCATAATGGTCAAGGTTCAGGTTAAACTTCGCGCGTTCGACCTCCCGCCAGGTTTTTTCTCCGGGAGGATGTAGAAATTTACCAAATTCGCGGGCCATTTATCCCCCTCCTTTAGGGTGGGGATTCGATAAAACTCATTGAAAAGTAAAACACACATAAACGACTGACATATAGCAACATATGCCACAAATGCACTAAATTCGGTTATGATTCTAAAAATTGTGAAACCTCCGAATCGCCTGCCAAATCCGGCCCAAATATTGCTTTGTCGGTTCTCCTTTATGGCATTTTGGCTATTGAATTTGATCCACCGAATAGCGTCTGGCGAACCATATCGAAAAGCGAATCAGCGGGAATTGCGCTTCTTTAGCGCCATTTTTGCCTCCGTGCCCATCTGGGTGCTGATCATTTCTCTCTTTTCGCCGGCTGAAGAATCCTATCTCCATCAGGCCGGGACCGCCGGTCTTTGCCTTTATTGGGCCGGCGGCGCCGCGCTCGTCGCTTTATGGATTACACTTTGGGTGAAGTTCGTTCCACCGCCCCTGTCCTGGGCGGTTGCCGCAGTAGCCTGGCTCGCCATGATTGCCCTGGACCTTGCGGGCAAACTGGGGCCTTGAACACAGCCATTTACAATCTCGGATCCACCGGCTCGCTTTCGAGTGCAAGCACGCCGAACACCGCCTCATGAACGCGGCCGAGCGCCCAATCCGGCTTGTCACCAGGGTCAGATGTTGGTTGAATCCCGAACGTTGGTAAAAAGCGAAGGAAAAAATCTAACCCAATTAATATCTATGATGACTCGACGAAATGCCCTGAAAAATACCGCGCTTGCCGGCATTACTCTGGCCGCATTGCCCGGCGCAATTGCCCAATCTAATCCCGCGGCCGCCGCGGCAACCACGTCAGGGGGCCCTTTTAAAGTACCGCCGCTTCCTTATGCGTATGACGCGCTCGAGCCTTACATCGACGCGGAAACGATGCACATCCACCATGATAAGCATCACGCCGCCTACGTGGCCAACTTGAACAAAGCCGTTGCGGACTATCCCGACGTGGCAAAAATGTCCATCGACGATATCCTAAAAAATCTGGACAACGTGCCTGAAAAAATCCGCATCGCAGTGCGCAACCAGGGCGGCGGCCATTATAATCATTCCCTGTTTTGGCAAATGCTCAAAAAAGATGGCGGGGAACCGCAAGGACCGCTGGCTGCGGCCATTAACCAGGGGTTTGGCAGCTACGCGCAGTTCAAGGAAGAATGGTCTAAAACGGCAACCAGCGTGTTCGGCAGCGGTTGGGCGTGGCTGACGTTGGATGCGAACAAGCGGTTGGCGATTGAGCCAACGCACAACCAGGACGCGACGATCAGTGACGGAAAACAGCCATTGCTGGGGATAGATGTTTGGGAACATTCATATTATTTGAAATATCAAAACCGCCGTCCGGAATACGTGGCCGCGTTTTTTAATGTAATCAATTGGGATTTCGTCTCTGACCGTTACCAGAAGATGGTTTCGTAGAGATTCTTCGTGGAAATATTTTAAGGCTCTGGGGGCGGAAAACATCACTGTCTGCCCTTCTTCTCCATTAATACCTGAATAAATGCCTGAGTAATTCCGGGTGGCGTCGGCCCTTGGGGGACCAGCAGCGAGAACGGTCGACGGATGCAGAGCTTTGGGCAATTAATCTTTACCAGTTTTCCGGCGGCCAATTCCTGCTCAACGCTGATGCGGAAGACGTAGCCGATGCCCAATCCAGCGGCTACCAGGCGCTTGATTCCTTCCGGGCTGGGGATTTCCTGGGCGATTTTCAACCGGTGCAGCGGAACGCGCAAATGGCGCAATTCCCGCTCCATAAATTGCCGGCTTCCGGCGCCGGTTTCACGCACAATCACCGGACGTGACAAGACATCTGATATCTCAGGCTGACGCAATTGGACCAACGGGTCATGCGGCGAGGCAATCCAAACAATTTCATCGTCCAAAAACGTCCGGATTTGGATTTCAGGCCGGCGACACGGACCTTCAATCAACGCGAGATCGATCCGCTGGTCGAGTAACGCGCCCACAATGGTGTCAGTGTTTCCGTCAATAATTTCGCAGTTTGCCGAGGGATATCGCAATTTAAACCGAGCTAGAATTTCGGGAAGGCAATAAGCCAGGACGGTCTTATTGCTGCCCAGGCGCAAACGTCCCGCGTGGACGCCGGCGGGCGCCTGTAATTGCTGGGCAACGTTTTCGTGAGCCTGGGCGATTTGCTGGACATGCTGCAAATAAATGACGCCGGATTCATTGAGAACCATGCCCCGCGCCGTCCGCACAAACAGCGGGACGCCCAATTGTTCCTCCAACAATTGAATATGCTTGGTCACAGCCGGCTGCGACAGGTGCAGCACGCGCGCGGCTTTTGTGATGTTTTGAAGCTCGGCAACTTTGCGAAAAACGTGCAGGCGATAGTCCATCATGTCCAGTCCCAGCGTAAGCAATAACTTAAAATTATGCCACATTTTAAGAAGCGATTAGTCCTGCGCGGAATTTCCGGCACACTAACAGCCACATGAAGAGACCGCCGCACGGCGAAGCCAACTGTCTGCGAAGCAGCCAACTGAAAGCCCTGAAAGGGCGGCCGATAATAGCCCAGAGCAAGCGAGTCTTGGTAAGTGGCGCTGCCACCGAGCGCCGCCTTGGGTACGCCAGCCAAATTTCTCAGCCGCCATTTGGGAAGCCGCGTGACAGCGCGAATCTGTTCTGCGGCATTCCCTCGGCACGATCTGTACCCCCTGCCCGCTCGAAGCTTTCAACGCAGGCCGCCGAAAAGTCCACGTTCTAGAGCCGCCTCTACGGCACCCATCAGGAATGAGCCGATTTTTCCATCAAGCGTCGTTCAGCTATGCATTGGCATTGTGGCTGGCGACAATTTGCGCCCTGCTCGTTTCCTTTATCGTCCAACTCGAACCGGCGCAGTGGTCGGCAATCACTGTCTGGATTATGTTCGTCCAAAATCCGCGTTTGAACTATTCCAAAATCGTCTGGTGGGCATTCGGTACCATCGTCGGCGCATTCGTGGCGGTTATCCTGACCGTCTGTTTCAACCAGGCGCCGGAATTAATCCTGTTGTTTCTCGCTTTGTGGCTGGCGCTTTGCGCGGGAATGTCCACGTTTGTGAACAGCTATCGCGCCTATGGCGCTGTGCTTGCGGGTTATACGTGTGCCATCGTCACGATGTCAGCCGTGGAAAATCCGGATGCCATTTTCCGGCTCGCCGTTACCCGCGTCTCCTGCATTTTCATCGGAATGACCTCCGCAATTTTCTTTATTACGATATTCCTGCCGAAACACCGGCACTGGCGCGAAACGTTGCATCATTTGGGAGACCACCTGAAAGCCACGATCCAGCAGGCTTCGCGAGCTTTGGCGCCGGACATGACGCAACCGGCCCAATTCACCTGGCGGCATATGGTGGACCGTCTGTCCACTTTGGAACATACCGTCGATCTGACGACGGCTGAATCGGCTGAATCGCGATTTCATGCACCCCAGGCACATAGTTTAATCGCCACCCTCTTCAAGCTCCTGGCCACAGCGCAATCCATAGAAGTACACCTGGCCCGGCCTGGCGCCACCCAACCGACAGCCGAAATCAGCAGTCTTTTCACTCGTACACAACTGCTACTCGGGACATTGGCGGTGGCAATTTCGCCGGACCAAAAAATCGCGCTGGAAATCCCAAACGACGAAATCCGGCATTTGCAGGACGAAATCGTTTCGCAACGCCAAAAAGTCTCCGGACAGACGGCGGAAGAAATCATTTCAAACCAATTTCTGCTGGACCGGCTCGATGAATTGCTGGTGGAATTTGATTACGCGATTCGCGATTGGCTGGGCTTGTTCGGACCGTGGACCGCGCGGCGCCCTTCGCTTTTGGCGGTCCATCAGGACTATTTTACCGCCTTTATCTATGGGTTGCGGATTTTCCTGGCCATGGGGCTGGCCAGCGCCATTTGGTTTATCACCGAATGGCCGTCGGGCTCGCAAATGGTCCTTTTCATTGCCGTCGTTTGCTCGCTGTTGTCCCTGGTAGATTATGCTCCCTTGCTGGGTTTCACGTTTGTCAAAAGCGCCGTGTTTTGCGCCGTAATGGCTTTTGTCGAAATCTTCTGGCTGCTTCCACGGTCCGAGGGATTTTTCATTCTGGCTTTGATGCTTGGGCTGTTCCTGTTGCCGGCGGCGTACGCCTATCGCCATCCGCGGCTCATCGGTGGCGCGGTGGTTTCCATGCTCATTTTTTACGGCCTGACGATGCCCTCCAACCAAATGACATATGATATCGCCACGTTTTTTAACAATGGCATCGCCCTATTGTGCGCGACGGTGTGCGGATTTTTTGCGTTTCACGCCGTCCCCTCTCTTACTCCGAACGCCCGGCAATTTTGGCTGCTTCGCGCCGCGCGAAAGGAACTCGCCCGGGGCGAAACCGGGGGCAGCCCGCTCGCGGAACAACGTTGGACCAGCCGAATGTTTGACCGGCTCCGTTTATTGCATCGGGCAATGAGCCTGGATACTTCACTCGATGCGGAAAATGAGATGCTTGTCAGCCTGCAACTGGGCTTGCGTCGGCACCGATTGCTCACCCTGCTGGACGGCGGATCGCTTGCGCCCGAAATCAAAGCGTCTATCACGGGCGTATTGCGGGAATTTCACGAAATTGCCCGCCATCCGAACGTGCTTGCCTTATTTCTACGATCCGGCTGTTCTCAGTTCGAAGACGCCATAAACCACGGCCAGCGATACCCGGACAATACCATCAGCGCGCTCGCCGAAATGCGGGAGATGACCCTTCTAATCGAAGCATCCACGCGCTTTTATCTTAAATAGGGCAAATCATGATTTACAAAGAGATCAACTTTTGCGGCATTTTTTTACCGCCGTTTTTATTATACCTGCTCGTTGCCGGGGTGATCTACTTCGGCCTGCATCGGCTTTGGGACCGTATCAGAATTCAACGCTGGGTATGGAACCGTCCCGTTTTTGAAGCCGCCCTGTTCATCATTTTGCTCGCGGCGGTTGTTTTTATTTTATGATGGAACGCAGGACATTACGGATTGATGATCAATGGTTGCGGCGCTTTGCCAATACCGCCTTCACCATCGCGCTCGCCGTTCTCGTCGGCTGGGCGTTATGGCGCTATTACATGCTTTCACCATGGACCCGCGACGGTCGGGTCCGCGCGGAGACCGTGAATGTGGCGGCTGAAATTTATGGCAAAGTGAAAGAATTGGACGTGGCCGAAAACCAGTTTGTCCATCGCGGCGACGTCCTGTTCGTCATCGACCCCGAAGAATTCCGATATGCGCTGGCCAGGGCGCAGGACACCATGGAAAGCCGGCGGCAGGATATGTTGATTCACGAAATCCTGGCCAAACGCCGGAGCCAAATGAGCGCCCAGGCGATTTCCACGGAGGAACAACAGACATCAGAAAGCCTCGCGGCCCAGGCCACCGCAGCCTATGAAGAAGCCAAGGCCGAATACGATTTGGCCAAACTGAACCTCGAGCGAACTGTCGTCCGATCGCCGGTCAATGGTTACATCGACAATCTGCGTTTGCGCGTTGGCGATTACGCGGCGGTGGGGCAGACCAAACTAACCGTCATCGACAGCGATTCGTTTTGGGTTTTTGCCTATTTCGAAGAGACCAAAATTCCTCGTATCCACGACGGCGATTCCGCAATCATTGAATTGATGGGCGGGGGCCCTGACATTTCTGGTCATGTGGAAACCATCAGCCGAGGCATCGCCGACCAAAATGGTTCCACGGACACCCAGGGATTGGCGAACGTAAATCCGGTTTTTTATTGGGTCCGCCTTGCCCAAAGGATTCCCGTCCGCATCCACATCGATCATGTGCCGGAAAACGTCACGCTGGCGGCCGGTATGACCTGTACCGTGGTCGTCAAACCCCGGGGTGCGAAATGAATCGCTCCTGGTCTCAAAAGGAAAAATTACGCAATGGAGCAATTTTATCCGTTGTGGCGCTGATCGTCTGGATGACCGGTTGCGCCGTGGGCCCGGATTATAAAAAGCCGGAGGCCGTCACGCCGCCGGACTGGGGTTGGAAACTCGCCCGGCCAAATGATCAAGCCATCCAAAGTGATTGGTGGAAACTTTTCCAGGACCCGATGCTCAATCAACTGGAGACAGAAGCGACCGGAGAAAACCAACAGATCCAGGCTGCGCTGGCGCGTATAGACCAATCCCGCTCCATTGCGCGAATCACGGATTCGCGCTTTTTTCCACAACTCAGTTTCGACCCATCGGTCAAACGCTTTCATACGGAGCAAGATGCCGTTCCGTCCTCATTGACGGAAAACGACTACACACTCCCGTTGGATTTGAGTTATGAAATTGATATTTGGGGACGCATCCGCCGCTCCTTCGAATCGGCTCGGGCACAAGCCCAGGCGACCGTCGCTGATTATTACAACCTGCTGCTCGTATTGCATGGTGACGTTGCCATCAATTATTTTTTGCTGCGCCAACTCGACGCCCAAATCGTTCTGGTAGACGACACTTTGAAGTTGCAGCAAAACTCCGTAAAAATCACCGCCGAACGTTTTCACGCCGGCTTGGCCACCGAACTGGATTGGGACCGCGCGCGCGCCGAATTGGCGCAAACGAAAACTTTAAGGACCGGCATGCAACGCCAGCGCGACGATTTGCAAAATGCGCTCGCCGTTCTTTGCGGTCAGCCCGCCTCCCGTTTCCAAATTATGCCAGGCACACTGAATCAGGCGCTGCCGGTCATTCCCGTCGGATTACCATCGGCATTATTGGAGCGCCGACCCGACATCGCCGAGGCGGAACGCAAAATGGCAGCCGCCAACGCACAAATCGGCGTTGCCAAAGCCGCATTTTTCCCGGCGGTCAGCCTGACGGGCGACGCTGGGTATTCCTCTTTTCAAGTCTCAAGCCTATTGGATTGGGAGAGCCGGTTATTCCAAATCGGGCCGCAGGTGGCAATGCCGATTCTCAACGGTGGACGCTTAAAAGCTGGATTAAACGAAGCCCGCGCGAATTATCAGGCCTCGTGCGCGGCATATCAGCAACAGGTTTTGGTAGCCTTCAAGGACGTTTCAGATTCTCTGGTGGATTTGAATACCTATGGGCAACAGGTAACCTCTGAAGCCGAAACCGTCAACGCTGCGGATCGTGCGGAGAGTCTGGCAGCGGAACGTTATCGAAGTGGGATGATTGACTATCTCGATGTGCTGGATTCCCAAAGAACTGAATTGCAGGCCCAAATCCAAATGACCCAAATCCACACAATGCAATTTGTCGCAACCGTCCGTCTCGTCAAAGCGCTGGGCGGCGGCTTCGACGCCGGTACAACCCGTGCCAAACCGAATCAAAGGAACCAGCAGGGTTGAATCGAATTGGCTCTCTTCAGCGCCAACGGCGCGCCTCATACCAGCCTGGGGCAGCCGCCCCAGGGAACAAAACGCCAAACATTCCAAAGGGCTGAAAACCCGCTTCATCAAGCCTCAACCAAACCCGGAAACGTCCTCATGATTCGCAAGTTTTTTGAAAAGCAAAAAGCCGAGCGCTCGGCCCTAATCCGCGTAGCAGCGGACGTCAGTCCGCTCTGACTCTTTCGCAGAACAATCAAATGACCCAAATCCACACGATGCAATTTGTCGCGACCGTCCGTCTCGTCAAAGCGCTGGGCGGCGGCTTCGACGCCGGCGCAACCCGCGCCAAACCGAATGAAAGGAATCAGCAGGGTTGAATCGAGTTGGCTCTCTTCAGCGCCAACGGCGCGCCTCATACCAGCCTGGGGCAGCCGCCCCAGGGAACAAAACGCCAAACA
>DASXFM010000205.1:0-8548 GCA_036489615.1 Verrucomicrobiia bacterium
AAACAAATCAGAGAACGTTTCCACCGCGCCGGGACTCTTGCCAAAGAGGAGGATACCGGAGGTGTCGGCGTCGAGCCGATGGATATGACGAAGAAATTTCAGGTTCCGCGAGCGCGCCCAAAAATCGCCCGCGGCAATCGACGATGTAATGGCCGCTTGCAGGTTGCGATCAGTCCTTTGCCACGAATGCGGCACGAGCATCCAACCCCGCGGCTTATCCACAGCAATTACCGACCGATCCTCGTAAACAATCGGAATCGGCTCGCAATCAGGCAATTCGATGGAATTGGGCTTAGGCATGCAACCTGGAAAATAACAGCATCAAAACAAAAAGAAAATCGAAGATCCAAATTCCGATAAATCCATGTCACATCGCATTTTGCGTCAAGAATTACCGGACGTCTCCCATCCGTACTTGACGTACAAAGAACCACACAACACGCGCCCAATTTTTCTTCCTTCGCGCCCTTCGCCGCCTTTGCGCGACCCATCTTTTGCGAAACTCACTCCCCCCGCGAAGGCGACCTCTTCCGCCACTCCACTTTTGGTGGCTCCGGCAGTCCCTGCGCCCGCAACGCCGTCCGAAAATGCATTTTAGCGATCTTGCCTAAATTCTCCGCTCCGCGATCGCCAACGAATTTTTTCGCCGCTTCATCCACCGCCGTTGATGCTCCTTTGGGCAATTCCATCTCAAATTCCTTCTCCAATCTCGCCAATCCCTTCACAAACGCATCGCGCGCCAGGATAGACGCCGCGGCCACGGCCAGGTCTTCTTCAGCGCGATGCCGCTGGACCAGGTTAATTTCGCGGCCCGCCTTCATCAGCGCCTTCTCAATCACACTTTTGCTGGCTGCAAATTGATCGCTCATCGCCTTTACCGGCGGCGGATTCATCTCATGCTTGCGTCCGAGCAAATTCTCAATCACCCGCGCGTGGCCCCACGCGAGCAGCGTATTCACGCTTTTCATTTTCGAATAGAGGCGATTGTAGGCCTCATTCCCAATCGTCACCACGTCCACGACGCACCCCGGCGTTTTTCGGATTTTCTCCGCAAGCTCGCCGATCTTTTTATCACTGGAAATATTTTTCGAGTCGCGAATGCCCGAATCGCGCCAGGCGTTGACGATGTTTTCGTTGATATAGGCCCCCGCAATGCATAACGGCCCGAAAAAATCGCCCTTGCCGCTTTCGTCCACGCCGATTCGGGGCAACAGCAAATCAGGATTCAGGACCGTTTCGTACCCAAGCTTGGCCTGCTTCAAAACCTCCGGTTCCAGGACAAATTCAATAAATTCCTGCGTCCCTTTCCCTTGCACCACCAGCTTCCCGCTTTCGTAAAAGACGATGTTCGCCTTGGGAGACTCGAAGGCAAATCGCGCGTAAGGAACTTCACGTGGTTTCCAATCCCGTGCGCGCAAGGCGGCGTCCAGTGCCGTGGCCTGCTCATCCGTCAGCTTGCACGTGTAGGAAGTCAATGGTTTCACTGGCTAAAAAATAGCCGCAAAGGAACGTAAAGAACACAAAAGTTTTAAGTCACAGATCGAGAATGATGTCCTCTCGAGGGCGGGAACAACACGTCAGGACATTCCCATCGGCTGGTGATTCGATTGGCTCGGGGGCGTAGTTCACGGCGCCGGCAATAAGCGCCGTTTCGCACGTGTGACAAACTCCTGTACGGCAGGCCCACTGGACCGGCACATCACACGCCTCCGCGAGTTCAAGGAGACTATTGCAGGCCGGGTCCCAATCGACGTTGACGCCGCTCTTGGCGAAGGATACACGCGGCCCGTGTCCGGGCTGATTGGCGATGGAGTGTGGAGATCGAACCGGCGTCTGCACGATTCCGGGAGTGCTGGATTTGCCGGCGCCGAAGATTTCTGTATTCACTCTTTCGGGAGCAACACCCCAACTGGCGAGACCCGCTGTAAAATCTCGCAGAAACCCAGCCGGGCCGCACAGATAAAAATCCGCCTCACGGCTCACACCCAGGCTCTCAAGCACTTTAGTTTCAAGATGGCCGACCGCATCGAAGTGCACGCCCTGAAAGTCCTCGGCACGCGGCTTACTATATTGCACAAAGCTGCGGCTATGGGGCATTCGGCTGAGCAGACTACGAACTTCCGCAACAAACGGGTGCTCGCTGCCGCTCCGGGCCCCATAAAGCCACCATACCCGCCGCGCCGATGGCTCCGCCGCCAGCGCGTGGAGCATCGCCAGTACTGGCGTCACCCCAATGCCGGCGCTAATCAAAACGACAGGCCGGTCATCGGTCCGTAAAACAAAGCGGCCCCTCGGAGCGCTTGCCTCAAGAATATCCCCGACCTTAAGCTCGGTAGTTAAAAAATTGCTGGCGGCGCCGCTCGGTTCCCGTTTGATGCCCAGGCGATAGCAGTCAGTGCCTGGCCTTCCTGAGAGCGAGTAACAGCGCAAGACAGGCGGCCCCTCGGAATGCGGGTGCACGCGCAGGAAAATGAACTGCCCGGGCATGGCAGCCGCCAACTCATGGTTATTGACTGAGACCAATTCCAGTGAAAATACATTGTCACATTCCCGTGCAATTCGCGAGACACGTAATGGACGAAACCCTGGCCAGGCGGGCGATGGGCCACTTGCCGAGGTTAAACCGGAGTTGCCGGTCGTCTTTTCCCCGCTCAACTGCTGTTGCAAAAGCGCTTGAAGAGAATGCCGCCAACCCGCACTGAGCGCCGGGATGCGGATAGCCCGCTCCAGCTGCTGCCGCGCATGGTTCGGAAGGTACAACAAAGCGTTTATTTCAGCGACGCTCATTGCCTCAGGGCCTCTAAGGACTTTGAAAATCTCATCACCGGCCTGAACTTCGCCCTCCTCCAAAACCCGCAAATAAAAGCCCGGACGGCCATGAGAAACCAATAACGCCGCCATCCGCGGTTCGTTCATGCGTATGCCGACGCGATAACAGGTGACTCGCGGTTGAGTAACCTCGAACAACGCGCCGCCAATTCTGTAGCGGTCACCGATGCAGACGTCGTTATCCGCCAGGCCCTCGACCGTGAAGTTCTCTCCAAATTGCCCAAACGTGAAATCTGCACGATGCAGTTGCTCCTGCCAATAGCGATAGGAATCGAGTTGATAGACAAGTACAGCTCTATTCTCGCCCCCATGGCCCGCCACATCTCCCTGCCCGTCCCCGTCGATGTTCGTGGGGCGCACCATCCGCTTGCCCTGAACCGGTTTCTTCCAAACAGCCGTCCGCACAGTTCGCCCGTGCCACGCAACCCCCTGCGGAAGCCCCACATTAAGTGAAACAAGTCTTGCCGTCTCCGGGCCTCCTTTCACCTCGAGAATATCCTGTTGTTCATGGACCTTTTCCATAATGGAAAAACACACAGGCGAAACATTTTTCGTTCCAACTTTTCCTGCTCGCATTCGCTGAGTCAGCGCGGTCGCAGATGCAAGTTGCAAACAGTCGGAACGCCTTCAGTTGCAGTTTGCAAATTGATGAAGTCAGAATTTTTTAAAAGAAACGACTCATTTCCGCCGCAAAACCGCAAAAGATCGCTCATCCTGCGAACGGCATTTGATTTGCTAATCGCCAGATTGAGAATTTAAAAAGAGGTAATTTCATTCGCCAGGGAAACAAGAAATGCGTCGGTGTTCAGGTTGCTGTATCCGACGTCGCGATTTTACAGCAGTGGCCCGGCGATGTGGAACACCCCCGCCATTCTCCCGGTTAACGACTGGAATCTAACAAGTTTCGGAGCAGGCCGGATTTAGCCGTGAGCAAATGACCGTTGCCGGCGGCAAAAGCGTCTCAATCGCATGAGATCGAAGGCGAACCGCGTGCCTCGGCGCGCGCGCCCGATATCTTGTGGTACGCAAATACAAAAACCAAAACCAAGGAGATTGATCAGCATGAATGCATTATCATTGCATACAAAATCGCCCTCCCAACCCGGTTCCGGCCCGATGGACGAAACCGTTCGGGCCTCGAAGTCCGAGCTGGCACGGCGGTATCATCGGGTTCGGCATTTCTCAGAGGAGTTGTGTAAAACATTGGAACCAGAGGACTACGTCATCCAATCCATGCCCGAAGCCAGCCCCACCAAATGGCATCTGGCCCACACCAGTTGGTTTTTTGAAACATTCCTCGTAAAGCAATTCCACCCCGATTACCAATCTAAGCATCCAGAGTACGGCTTCCTGTTCAATTCCTATTACAACGCCGTCGGCCCCTTTTTTTCGCGGCCGCATCGCGGCCTGCTCTCCCGCCCGACGGTCAAAGACGCATTTCGCTTTCGCGAGGACATCGACATCCTCGTTTCTAACTTGATCGAGTCCGCCGATGAGCAACTTCTGGAACAACTGGAGCCGATTCTGATCCTTGGACTGAACCATGAACAACAACACCAGGAATTGATGCTGACGGATATCAAGCATGTCTTCTGGCACAATCCGCTCCGGCCCGTGTATCGAAAGCGGGAACAGGCCAAAACTCCACCAGTACCGCCGATCGAATGGTTGAACTTCAATGAGGGCCTTTACTCGTTGGGACATGATGGCCCGGGATTCAGCTACGACAATGAAAGGCCGCGCCACCGGGCCTTTCTTCATTCCTTCAGCCTCGCCTCAAGGCTGGTCACGAATGCCGATTATTTGGCATTTATCGAAGACGGCGGCTACCGGCGCGCTGAACTCTGGCTCTCGCTTGGCTGGAATACGGTCAAAGAACGAGGCTGGGATTCGCCGCTCTATTGGGAAAAGCGGGACGGAAAATGGTTCACGATGACGCTCGCCGGAATGACGCCGTTAATTCCCGACGAACCAGTTTGCCATGTCAGTCTCTTTGAGGCCGACGCCTACGCGCGATGGTCCGGAACGCGCCTGGCTACGGAAGAAGAATTGGAGATTGCGTCATTGGATTTGCCTGTCGAAGGTAACTTTGCCGACAGCGAGCTTTTCCACGTGTCCATCTTCGATTCTTCCGTCACCTCGGGTAAACCAGCCCAAATGTTTGGTGACGTTTGGGAATGGACACGAAGCAGTTACTCGCCGTATCCCGGATATTCTGCGGCCTCCGGCGCCCTCGGGGAATACAACGGCAAATTTATGTGCAACCAATATGTCCTCCGCGGCGGTTCCTGCGCTACGTCTCAATCTCATATACGGCGAACTTACCGAAACTTTTTCCCACCGGACGCCCGGTGGCAATTCACTGGAATCAGGCTGGCAAAAGACATCCTATGAAAACTTCCTGTCTCTCTGTACCGGTCGCCGAGCCCATGCCTTCTGCGGGCTTCTTGTCCGAAGTGATTCATGGGCTTTCCCAGGCGCCAAAGTCGCTCCCTTGCAAATATTTCTACGATGAGGAAGGCTCCAGGCTCTTCAATGAAATTTGTGAATTGGAGGAATATTACCCCACGCGCATCGAGGACCAGATTCTGCGGGACAATATCTTTGAAATCGCCGGTTTGATCGGCAACGGTTGTCGGCTGGTGGAATTTGGCAGCGGCACCAGCGCCAAGACGCGCCATCTCCTGACTTATCTTTCCGAACTGTCCAGCTACGTTCCCATCGACATCTCCGGCGTGCAACTCCGTGAGTCAGCCGGCCAACTCGCCCGCGAATTCCCCCACCTGGAAATTTGCCCGCTTGAGGCCGACTACTGCGGCATCTCCGGTCTTCCCGGCACGAATCGCGACCCGGGCAAAACCATCGCATTCTTCCCCGGATCCACCATCGGAAACTTTGAACCTGATGAAGCCGTCGGATTTTTGCGCAATATCGCCTCAATTTGTGGAACGGGCGGGAGTTTGCTCATCGGCGTTGACCGAAAAAAAGACCGGCGGATTCTGGAGCCGGCTTATAACGATCGCAACGGCATCACGGCGAGGTTCAACCTGAATATCCTCGCCCGGGCCAACCGGGAATTGGGCGCGGATTTTGATATCAAATCATTTCGCCACCACGCCCCGTACATTGAAGCTCTCGGGCGAATTGAGATGCGCCTTGTCAGCACCTGCCCGCAAACGGTGCACGTTGACTCCCGGGATTTCAACATCGAGGAGGGAGAATGCATCACCACCGAGTACTCGTACAAATATACCCTGGCGGGCTTTGCCATGCTTGCGTGGAAAGCCGGATTCGAGTTGGTGAAAAGTTGGCAGGACGACAACAACCTGTTCAGCGTGTTGTTTTTGCGAGTCCTGCGGCGACCGACCAGGTACGGAGGGACTTTACCGGATTTGCGTGAAGACCCGGTCAGTGTGCGGGTCTGGTGACGCGGTGAACGCCGCTATATGATCAACTTTCACGAGGTGGGAAAGAGTTTTGGTGGCTCGGTTGCGCTCCAACCCACCAGCCTGGAAATCCCGGATCACAAAACGACCGTGCTGATCGGCCCGAGCGGTTCCGGTAAATCCACCATCCTGCGGCTCATTTCGGGGCTGGCTGAGCCCACGACCGGCTGGATTGAAATCAACGGAAGAGAGCTCGACCGGGACTCGCTTCCCGCTCTTCGCCGACGAATGGGTTATGTAATCCAGAGCGGTGATTTGTTTCCGCACATGTCCGCCCGCCAGAATATCCTGCTGGTTGCAAAAGAATTTGGATTGGCGGCCGACGATATGGCGGCGCGTGTGGAAGAATTGTGTTTCCTCACGCGATTCCCTCAGGACTTGCTCAATCGGTATCCATTGGAGCTTTCCGGCGGCGAGCAACGGCGGGTCAGCCTTATCCGCGCGCTCATGTTGAAACCGGCCATTCTCCTCTTGGACGAACCGATGGGCGCCCTGGATCCGATGGTGCGCGCCGGCCTGATCCTGGATTTGAAGGCGCTGTTTGAGCGGCTGAATACGACGGTTGTTATGGTCACGCACAACCTGGTCGAGGCCGCGCGACTCGGCGATTGGGTAGTGTTGCTTAGAGCCGGCCGAATCGTTCAGCAAGGCCATTTCGGCGAATTCTCTTTGGACCCCGCCGAACCTTTTGTGAGCGAATTCTTTCACGCTCAATTGGAGGAGGTGAAATTGTGAGAATTCACCTGATTGCCCTTTTCATTTCGGTTCTCCTGGCAAACCACGTCTTAGCCGCCGACCCCACGATTGTGCTGGGCTCAAAACAATTCACTGAGTCCATTGTGCTGTCAGAAATAGCCAAACAAGGCCTGGAAAAAGCCGGGTTTCAAGTCGAACATCGCCAGGGCATGGGAGGAACCATCGTCTTGTGGGAAGCCTTAAAACAGGGTTCGATCACCGCATACCCGGACTACACAGGGACAATTCAAGAGGAAATCCTGAAGCGTCCGGACGCCTCTTCGGTTGCGGCTTTGCGTAAACAATTGGCTCAATATGGAATTGGCATTACGGGCGAACTGGGCTTCAACAATACATACGCCCTGGTTATGACCCGGGCCAGAGCAAATCAACTCGGTATTCGAAAGATCAGTGACCTGTCGAAACACCCTGAACTTAAGTTCGGAATGACGCACGAATTCCTGGGACGGAACGACGGATGGTACCCGCTCCAGCGTAAATATCAGTTGCCCACGTTTGATGTCCGCGCCATCGACCACACTCTGGGCTACCTCGCATTGGTCAACGGCGACATTGACGTGAAAGACGCCTACACGACCGACGCAAAAATCGGCGAGGATTATCTAATCGTTTTAACAGATGATCTGGGATTCTTTCCCCAGTACCGAGCCGTGTTCTTGTACCGGCTCGATACTCCGCCCCGCGCGATTCAGGTCCTCCAACGCTTCGAAGGCACTATCAACGAAGCAAAGATGGTTTATCTCAATAATATCGCCGAGCATACAAAGGATTATTCGTCAGCCGCAGGCTCGTATTTCACACAAACCAGCCACGTTGCCAACTTCAGCAATGCCGAATCATTCGCGCATCGATTGGCCCGATGGACGATCCGTCATCTCATGCTGGTCGGCGTGTCACTGTCTGCGGCAATCATTGTCGGGATTCCGTTGGGCATTTATGCAAGTACCGAAGGCTTCATCAGCGAATTCATCCTGGCACTAACCGGTACGATTCAGACGGTGCCCGCGCTCGCCTTGCTGGCGCTCATGGTTCCGATTCCCTTTTTGGGAATCCGACCGGCCACCGCTATCGTCGCTCTTTTCCTGTACGGACTATTGCCGATTGTGCGGGACACGGTAACTGGCTTGCGCGACATACCTCCTCAGATTCGGGACGCGGCGGAAGTGCTCGGCCTAAAACCACGAACGCGCCTTCTCAAGATATTTTTGCCACTCGCGTCACCATCCATTTTGACCGGCATAAAGACCAGCGCGATTATCAATATCGGTTCGGCGACACTGGCTGCGCTCATTGGCGCCGGCGGCCTGGGCGAGCCGATCATTAGCGGGTTAAACCTCAATGATCACACTTTAATCCTGGAAGGTGCGATCCCGGCGGCTTTGATGGCCATCGCCGCCCAGGGATTTTTTTCCATTTTAGATCGATTCATTATTCCTCGAGGCCTTCGATTAAGAACCCGTTAAAAACTGTGAAAACTGCCGTTTCAAACCAAAGGAGACAAAATATATGAAACAACC
>DASXFM010000212.1:0-5841 GCA_036489615.1 Verrucomicrobiia bacterium
CGATTCGTCCGGCGCGCATACGCCCGTTTATGGCACGACGGGAATGCATGTGGTGAGCCTGGATATTGTGATGGCCGACGGAAAAATGGTGGAGGTGCGGGAGGAAAGCGATTCGTTGCCGAGGCAACGGGGATTGATCGAAAGCATTGTCATGTTTAATGCGCTGGCGATCGCGGAACATTTTCCCGAGGGTCTATTGAAGCGCTGGCCGGGCTACGCGCTGGCGCGGATGGCCGAGAACCCGTCCAACATGTTGCGAATCCTTTCCGGCAGCGAAGGCACGCTGGCGGCCATCACGTCCGCGGAATTAAAAATTGTTCCCCTGCCGGAGGAGCGCGGGGTGGGCCTGTTCTTTTTTGATTCGGTTGCCGAGGCGATGCAGGCGACGGAGGAATTATTGGACTTGAAACCGGCGGCGATTGAGCATATTGACCGCCCGCTATTTGACCAAACGCGCGGCCATCCGGAATTTAAAGCGGCGCGCGATTTGATGGAATTGGACGACAAACCGTGTGAAGCCATTCTGATCGTCGAGTTTTTTGAAGGAGCCAAAGAAGGGCTTTTGCAATTGCAGAAGAAAAATTTGGGCCTGAGAAAGTTGATGCTGGAAACGCAAGCCCAGGCCAACCTGGTTTGGGAAGTCCGCAAGGCCGGGCTTTCGCTGCTGACCAGCCGCAAAGGAGATGCCAAGCCTGCTTGTTTTATCGAGGATGCGGCGGTGCGTCCGCGGGATTTGCCAGCCTATGTGAACGCCCTCGAGGATTTGATGCACCGCGTGGATGTCAGCGCGTCATATTACGGGCATGCGGCGTCGGGACTGCTGCACGTGCGGCCGGTGCTGGACTTGCACAATACGGAGGACCTGAGGAAATACCGGGAGATTGCGAACGAAGTGTCGGCGCTGGTACGGGAATTCAAAGGCTCGCTGGCCGGGGAACACGGCGTGGGGATCGCGCGCACGGAATTTCTTAAACAGCAGGTGGGGGAGGAGATTTACGAGCTGATGCGCGAAATCAAACGGTCGTTTGATCCGAATAACGTCTTCAATCCGGGCAAAATCATTTCAGACGGACGCTATGAAATCGACAAGCATTTGCGGATGGGAGCGGGTTATAAGCTGAACCTGCCGTTTGAACCGCGGCTGGCGTTTGCGGCGCGGGACGAATCGTTTGTGGCCAACCTGGAGCAGTGCAATGGCAGCGGCACTTGCCTGAAAATGTCGCCAACGATGTGCCCGACCTACCTGGCGACGGGCGAAGAGATTATGTCCACGCGGGGGCGGGCCAACATCATTCGCGCGGCGCTGGAAGGACGGGGCATTCCAGACCCGTTGCAGTCAGCGGAACTGGATGCGGCGTTGAGCAATTGTCTTTCGTGCCGCGCCTGCTCCACTGAATGTCCATCCAATGTGAACATGCCGCTGCTAAAGTCGGAAATGCTTCACGCGCGCATCCGTCGCGACGGCTTGACGCTGCGTGACCGGATGCTGAGCAATGTGGATGGCCTGGGACGCGCGGGCTGCGCATTGCCTGGGCTGGCCAATATGGTCATGAATTCGGCGGCATTTCGGGGAATCTTTGCGAAGCTGTTTGGCTTTGCCCCGCAACGCTCGCTGCCGCCGTTCGCGAAAAAGCGTTTCGACCGCTGGTTTGCCAAACGCAGGAACCGGCCGGCGCCGACGCGCGGGCAGGTGGTCCTTTGGGATGACACGTTCGTGCGCTATTACGAACCGAACATCGGCATGGCGGCGGTGGCCGTGCTGGAAGCGGCGGGATTTGAAGTGGTGCTGCCGGTGGAACGGAAGTGCTGCGGCCGGCCGGCGTTCAGCCAGGGAAATTTGGATGAAGCGGAACGGCTGGGACGGCATAATTTGGGGATATTGGCGGAGACGGGGGGCGCGCCAATTCTTTTCCTTGAACCGTCATGCTATTCCATGTTTGCGGAGGACTATCATGAATTAAAGCTGCCGGGCGCCGGACTGATATCGCCGCGATGTTTTCTGTTTGAAGAGTTCATGGACAATTTATTGGCGAACGAACCGGATGCGCTGTCATTTGACGGCGAAGAGGACCGGATCGCCATTCACGCGCATTGCCATGCGAAATCCATGATGAAGGCGGGTCGTATGAAAAGCCTGGCAAGCCGGTTGCCCAACCGCACGGTAAGCCTGCTGGATACCGGTTGCTGCGGCATGGCGGGGGCGTTTGGGATGCTTGAATCGAAATATGAATTGTCGATGAAAGTGGCGCGTCCGCTGGGAGAAATGCTCAAGGGACTGCCCTTCCGCACGATCGTGGTGGCGTCGGGAACGAGTTGCCGGCATCAAATCCAGCACCTGGCGCAAGTCAAGCTTCGCCACATGGCTGAGGTGCTGGCGGAAGCGTTGAAACGTTAAATCGTTGAATCGCACTGCCGGTCGCTGGCGGAAACCATTGGATTTCAATAGTTTGCTCGCGAGGGTGGCCGGGAGGGCTCAGATAGCTTCAACACTTTAACGAATACAGTAGTTGCAAAACGGCAATAATTCTGTTTTTCTATTGATAGTTAGATGGAATGAAATTCAGTATGCAGCAGATGGCTTCGGTGGAGTCCGAAATCCTCAAGCAGGTGCGGGCGCATCCGGGTATTTCACGCGTTTCACTGGCGCGCAAACTGCAAATCGCCCCCTCGACTGTCGGTAACTACACGGCTCGTCTCATTACCGAAGGCTTTATCATTGAGGATCCCGACAAACTGGATTTTGAAATGGGCCGGCCGCCGACGGCGCTGCGATTGAATCCTGACGGCGGCCAGTTCATTGGAGTGGATTTCGAAGCCCGCAATATCATGGCCATGGCGGTGGATTTTTCGGACCGTCCGCTCAAGCAGGCGCACAAGGACATCGAGCAATCGGATTCGGTTCAGCACATCATTGAAAAGATTGAGCAGGCGATCGAACAGGTGTTGCCTGACAGCCAGAGCCGTTTGCTGGCGATTGGCGTTGGTGTGCCCGGATTGGTCAACCCGAGCAAGGGCATCGCGGTACACTATAAGTACATCAGCGACTGGCAGAATGTGGTGCTGGCGGCGCCACTGGCCAAAAAATTTGGGGTGCCGGTTTATTTGGAGAATAATGCGCGATCGATGGCGCTGGCCGAATTATGGTTTGGCCAGGGACGCGGTCAAAGAGACTGGCTATGCATCGGCATACGGAGCGGCATTGGCGCGGGAATCGTGGCGAGCGGACAACTGCAACGAGGGGCCAACAACCGCGCCGGCGAAATCGGCCGGTGGGTTTGCCCGAAATTGCCCAAGGCCGGGGCCTTTTTTTCAAACAATGGCGATACGCCGGCCAAAAAAGCTGAGCTTCAGGAAGTGGCGTCGGTGCGCGCGATATTAGGCGCGCTGGAGCGGGCGCGGCAGACGGGCAAGAAGACTCTGTTATCGCGCCGGGAAGGCGCGCTGAATTTTGCGGACGTGCTCGACGCGGCCAAACAACGGGACCACCTCACGCTGGAGATCATCGGGGTGGCGGCGGAAACGCTGGGCTGGGCGGTGAGCGAATTGTCGTATGCGCTGAATCCATCGCGCGTGATTCTGGCCGGGCCGCTGACGTTGCTGGGCGAGACGATGCTGCAACCGTTGCGGGAATGCGCGCAGGAATTATTGCAGGAATCAGGCGCCGATGTGCCGGCGATTGTCAATTCGACGATGGGTGAATACAGCGGGGCACTGGGCGCGGCCGCGCTGGCGGTGCATGAGTGGAAACCGAGGAATGTTTAAGAGGTTCAAATCCCGAAGCTGAACCAATTCAAGTGGAGCAAGTCATTTTCACTGCCCTTGAACACCAGGTAAAGGTCGAAAGCACTCGATTGGTTTTTCAGGGGGCACGAAACGGTTTTATAGCTTCTCCAATTGCCATTGCCCGGGACTTTGCGATGGCCAAGCAGCGGTCCGTTCACTGAACCCAGGCGAATTTCGATGGTTGCGGCTTTGGCATTTCCGTTGGCAACCCGAAACGACATGGCGGCATGGATCGGGACATTCGCCACGTTTGGATAGACCAGCACAGTCCCATTGCGAATACTACGAACCTCAAATCCCCCATCCGGGCTTTCCGTTTGCTGCACACTGTCTCCGCGAAAATAATCTTCTGCTTGAATGACGTCCCGTGCGTCATATTCCCCGACCCCAATCCGGTTGATATAAATCGGTTCGATTTCGCCATTATCACGGAAATGAACGTAGCTCATCACGGAGTCGCGGTAATGGGCGCATGTGCCGGGCCAGCTTTGGTCATTGCAGATAAAATACCATTGGTTGTAGAGTGCGAAGAATGACCCATGGCGGTCCTGGGTCAGTCCTTTCTGAAAGATTGATTCAACGCGGTCTTCATGAATGATGGTGTCCACATATTTGTACGGACCATAAAGATTGTCGGACATTGCATAGTAACAGCCCCACGAGAGATAGTATTTACCCTGATGTTCAAAGAGGAACGGTTTGTCGTCCAACTTGCCCGGACCATATGGCCCCATCTTAGGGGATACTTCCAGTTTTCGTGGTTTCTCCGCCAGCGAAACCATGTCATCGTTGAGCCTGGCGATATAGTAATCCCAGCAGCCAAAAACAATATAGGTGTTTCCGTCGGCCTTTTGAAAAATCGCCGGATCACGCGCGGTTGTGGGTGTTGAGCCCTGGGCGATCAAGGGTTTGCCAATGGGGTCCCGCCACGGTCCTGCGGGGGAATCGCCCGTGACCACTCCGATCTCTTTGTTCCCGCGCGAGAAATAAAAATAATATTGCGCGTTATGCCGGATGGCATCGGTAGCCCAGCAACTGTTCCAGGGCTTTTTGTAATAGGTCTGTTCGGGCTTAAGAACGGATGCGAGCTTCCAGTTAACCAGGTCGTCGGAGGTCCAAACCCACCAGTCGTTCATAATGAAACGTTGGCTGCCGGGGACAGCGTCGTGTGTGGCGTAGAGCCAGGCGTGGTTGTTGTAGATGCGCACCTTTGGGTCGCACAAACCCACGCCTTCGACGAGGGGATTCGCCGCTCGCGTGGTCAATGCCGTTGCCATGACGCTGAAAAAACACGCGACGAGAAGGCTTTGGATTCGAGAGGATTTGATGAGCAGGCTCAACGGGGATTTATGATTTACGATTTACGCGATGGAATGCAAGATTACGGCAGAATCTTTTTTACGTCCATGATTCGCACCTCGAGCACGGGATCATCCAACCAAAAGCTAATGAGCCATTTCCCAAAACGCTTCACCTGTAACTCCCGCCCGACCTGGTTTTCTGACGCCATTCACCCTTTTGATATGGCGAGTCTGCCAGAGCCTGAAATATTTTTAGTAACTCTTCACGCTCTCGCTTGTTGCGTTCAGTAAAAAGGCGCAAGACCACGTCGTCGGCAACAAAGACGTGCTTCGGAATCATCGTCCTTGTTTAAGCAATTTTTCGTGGCTGCGAACAAAGTCTACGGAAGAGATTTTTTTCCCCGCATCCATGCCGGACATGCGGCGTTCCAATTCGTTTTGATACTCCGGGGAATCGGCGCGATTGAGATGGGCTATCAGCGCAGCGATTTCAAGCCGCTCTTCAGCACTCATCTCTGCGATGGTTTCTTTAACTTCAACCATGCTCATAATGTAAAAATAAGTCCAAATGAACTTAAGTTCATTTGGAATTGCAGCCTATTTCTTCAAAAACGCCCCGAATAATTCGATGGGCAACGGCAAAAAGGTTGTCGTGTTATGTTCACCGGCCATTTCGCGCATGGTTTGAAGATAGCGCAATTGGAGGGCCATGGGTTCCTTGCTGATGACGGCGGCAGCCTGCGCCATTTTTTCGGCA
>DASXFM010000216.1:0-9812 GCA_036489615.1 Verrucomicrobiia bacterium
CAACAGGCGCCAACCGCCGAACTCCGCCCGGCTGACCGTCATCAAACGGATGAAGATGACCTCATGCCTTATGACATTTTGGATGCCATTGAACGCGCTGCCATCCGGGACAAAAATTCGCCCGTGGAAGTTTTTGAGCTGCTGCGGGGACAGTTTCCGAATGAAACGCCGCGGCAGCTTGGTCTGTGGGTGGAACGCTTTTTCAAGCTTTGGTGCCGCAACCAGTGGAAGCGCGAGCGCTACGCGCCGTCGTTTCATCTGGATGATGAAAATCTGGACCCAAAAACATGGTGCCGCTTTCCCATTCTCTCAGGCGGGTTCGAAACAGAATTGTCGGAGTTGCGCCAGCTTCTGGCAGGAATGACGTGAAGAAGAACTGGAGGCAACTCATGCGTACCCATATTTCGGTTCTGAAAGGCCGTCGCCGCGCCATTTCAGTTTCTCGCCCAGGATGTCGTAGTAATTGATTTCCGGCAGAAAGGCGATCGGAACTGTGTCGGCCGACGTCTGCACGCGAAAGACACTCTCCGGGGTTGCCTGCGTGACGGTCATGCCGTCCACCTGCACGATGCCGGGCCCGGACGACGCATCGAGCTTCATTTCCACTTTCTCCGTTGAATTGACGACAACCGATCGGTTGGTCAGCGCCTGCGGACAAATGGGGGTGATCGTCAGCACATTGCATTCGGGGCTGATGATGGGCCCGCCGGCGGCCAGTGAATACGCTGTGGAACCCGTCGGCGTTGCCACGATCAACCCGTCGCACCGATAATTCGTCAGCCGGCGTTCGCCAACTCGTGCCGTAATGTTGATCAAATGCGGATTGTCGCCGCGCGCAATCAGAATGTCATTCAATGCCCAACCAGTGACCCTTCGCTTCTTGCCTTCGATTTCTATTGCCAATGCTGTGCGTTGGCTGATCACGAACTCGGCATTCAAAATCCGGCGCATCTCCTGGCGCACGCGGTCGCCTCGTACCGATGTGATGAATCCCAGGTAACCGATGTTGATGCCCAGAATCGGAATGCCCGACCCGCGAAAACGGTGAGCGGCCTGAAGCAAAGTCCCGTCACCGCCGCAGGCAATGACCAAGTCAGCTTTTAAATCGGTCAAATCAGTCAGTCGCCGGTAAAGATTTCGTTGCGGCGGCAATGTATCAATCCATTTTTGCTGCACGCGTTCCCGGTCCAGAACCGTCTTGAGCGCCGCGCCCGTCTGTCTGGCGTGATGCTTGGTTTGGTTGATGACAATGACGACTTTGCTGATTTTCATATGGTACTTATATGCCATGCCGAGTTTTGAAATAGATTTCCAATCAATTGCAACGCCTCGGATATCCGTTGCTCCGGCGCCCCGCGCAGCAGCTTCCATGGCACAACCTGGGCCGCGAGCGCCTGTTCAAACCATATATGCATCTCATGCCGGATATGCTCGCCGTCACGCAAGCCGTCTTGCACGAACGGAATCTCATCGCCGGTCAACAGATACAAATCGCACTTTGCATCGCGGGCGATTTCCTCAACCGCCGGACTGTGCGTGCCCAGGTAACGCCGGTGCCAGAGTATAGTGGCAAACGCATTCGTGTCGCAGATTAAAATCCTGTTTGCTTCACGCGCTGCTTGATCTTCCAGCCGATTCTGCTCCCCGGCAATGTGAATGAATTCTTCCGTCCGCCAGGCGGCGTCTCCGTTCGCCAGTTTTGTTTCAGAGTATTCGCGCCCATACTCCTCCACCCGGACCGTTTTGAGCCGGTTGGCCAGGGTTTCGGCCAAAGTAGTTGTGCCGGTAGATTCGGCTCCCAATACGCAAATTCGTTTGGCAAACCAGGCGCGAACCGGCGGCTCCAAATAATCCCAGTTCGCGAATGGATCACTTCGTACGGCGGTTCCAGAGATTTTCACACGCTCCCGTGCGCGATCCACCAGGACGTGCCGAGAATTCATCAACGCCGCGTAACGATCACCGTAGTCTTCTGACGTGAATACCGCATCCGGGGCCCGTCCCAGCCAGCGCAGTGTGTTTTCCGCCCAGACCCGCGAATCATTTTCGTCGTAGCGATCATCGATGACCATGACTTCGGCGTCGGGATGAATTTCCTGCAACCAACGGCCGCGCAAATCGCCTGGAATCGAATCCGTCGGTTTGGCGCAGACGACAATAACGGCCCGTTGCGATTGCTGTATCGCCGTATCAATCAGCAGCTTGTGCCCGCGATGCGGAGGATAGAACTTGCCGATGACCAGGCCGAGCCCATGTTTCATCGCAGACCGGCCCCTTTCTTCAGCGTTCGCAACCATTCGCGCAGTCCGACCAGGCACATCATCAGGAATACTGAATAAAGCACGGCTGTAAGCGGGAGCTTTCGGCTGAAGTAAAGCGGAACATAAATCACATCGGCCAAAATCCAGAACCACCAGTTCTCAAAGCGTTTCCGACAGAGCAGATACTGCGCGGCCAGGCTCAAGACCGTCGTCAACGCATCCAAAAATGGGGCGGCGTCATTCACCGCGATCAGGATCGCCCGCATTCCCAATGTACAGACAGGAATTGTCATCACGAGCGCAAGCCATTCAACGCGGCTGGTCCGGCTGATTTTCAGAGCCGTATGATTTTTGCCGCCGAAGATCCAGTTCAACCAGCCGTAGGCTCCCAGCCCGAGGTAAACCAACTGCAGGCTCATGTCCGCGTAAAGCCTGCCGCGCAGGAACAGGACGAAAAAGAAAAGATTGTTCGCCAGCCCCATCGGCCAGTTCCAGAGATGCTCCCTCACGACCAGCCAGACGCAAATACCGCCCGTGACAAAGCCCCACGCTTCCGCCACGCCAATCGACCACCAGCCACGATACGAAGCGGCGAGCACCAGCAAAGAGACCACCAGCATGGTCGCCAGCTCTGAACGCTTGAGACCCAGCCACAACGCCGGATGGCGTTGAACTGGTTCTACGGGCAGTGCCGCCGTCGTTTCCGAGCTTGAATCCATCGGCGGGAGACTAGCAAAAGCCCCGGTTGATTCCACGTTTTCGTTCCCCGAAAATATTCTCGTGTTGCCACTTGACATAGTGTCGAAAATACACGATTAATATGTCACGTAAAGAGAATATGAAAATTCCTTTTGCTCGTTTTTGTGGCCATCTGTGGCCATCTGTGGCCGTCGAAGCGATTGCGCTCAACTTTGGGCAACGATCTCAACTGTCTGCGAAGCAGCAAAATGAAAGCCCTGAAAGGGCGGACGATAATAGCCCGGGGCAAGCACGAGTCTTCGAGTGCGCCGCCCCGGGTAACTAGATCAACGATTCAGCCGCCATTTGCGAAGCCACGCGAAAGCGTGAATTTGATCTGCGGCGCTTTGCTGGGGGAATGGACGGCGGCAGTGCCATTTCATCATCCAATATATTTTATTAAAAAGAGAACATTAGCTCTATATGAACATTAATTACGTTATCGGTGATGCGACTCAACTTAAACTCTTTATGAAAGGAATCTGTCTATGAAAGCGCTCATTTTAGTCGATATTCAAAACGATTTCATTCCCGGTGGGGCGCTTGCCGTGCCTGACGGAGACGCCATCATTCCCGTGGCTAATCGGCTTCAACCGATGTTTCCCTTGGTCGTGGCCACGCAGGATTGGCATCCCGCAAATCATGGCAGCTTCGCCGCAAACCACTCTGGCAAAAGAATATTCGAACAGATCGATCTGAATGGTCTGCCGCAGACTCTTTGGCCAATCCATTGCGTACAGAATACATCTGGCGCTGAACTGGCGTCGGGTCTGAATCGTGAACGCATCGCAAAAGTTTTCCAAAAGGGAACGGACGCCGGCATCGACAGCTATAGCGGTTTTTTTGACAATGGTCATCGCCGCGCCACCGGCATGGCTGAGTGGTTGAAGGGCAGGGGAGTGACCGAGGTCCATATTTGCGGATTGGCAACCGATTACTGTGTGAAATTCACCGCGCTGGATGCGGTCAGTTCCGGTTTCAAGACCCACCTGATCGAAGATGCCAGTCGGGGCGTGAATCTTCAATTGAACGATGTCAACAATGCCGTCGCCGAAATGAAAAAGGCCGGTGTGCTTATTGAAAACAGTGCGAAAATGCTATGAACCCGAAAACGGTATTATACACGGGCAAATTCCTGTCTTTGATTAAAGAGGGCCGATGGGAATATGCCGACCGAGTTAACGCGACTGGCGCGGCCATCATCGTAGGCGTGACTCCGGACGACAAACTGTTGCTGGTGGAGCAGTATCGCATCCCCGTGCACGTGCGGACGATCGAAATGCCGGCGGGAATCATCGGCGACGAGGCGGAGCACAGCAAGGAATCGATTGCCGATGCCGCCCGGCGCGAACTTCGCGAAGAAACCGGCTATGACGCCGGGCACGTGGAAATGTTGACGGCCGGCCCGTCTTCCAGCGGATTGACCTCCGAAATTGTCACCTTTTTTCGCGCCAGCGACCTGCGAAAAGTCAGCGCCGGAGGCGGCGTGGCTCATGAAGACATCGTGGTGCATGAAGTGCCGTTAGATGAAGTCCATGCCTGGCTCGCCGCCAAAGTCCAGGCAGGTCTGATGATCGAACCGAAGGTTTACGCCGGACTGTATTTTATTTTGAGAGAGAATTGAAGGTACACATCCCTGTTTTTCCTTGGACTGAAAGTCGAAGTAGTGTTATAACATATCGAAAGGAGAAAAAGAATGTGAACTCATCCTCTGTCACCGGGAATTTGGGAGTGCCAACACGAATCTATCTGTCGGACGGATCGGTTGAGTCTTTTGTCCAACCGGACCAGGCCAGGGCGCGGGAAATCTGGTCGAGCATCGAGCCCGCGCGATTTTTTGCGCAGCCACGACTGGTGCTTGCCGGGACTTATTCCAAATCGGTCTACGTTTGTTCGGAGATTGTGCGGCTGGACTTTCTGGATCCCACCTGCGCCTGCTGGAAATTTCCGGAAGACAGCTCCGATATCGTCGAGATATCCGAATCGGATTTTGCGAAACGCGCGCACCTCGACCGGCCGGAGTTAATGCCCAAACGGGACCATTCCACACCGGTGGGCGACCTGATGGTTTCTTTTGCCAAATTCCATTTTCGAAATCATCCGCCCATTTACCTCATGATTGAATTTTCCGTAAAACTTCCCGCGGAAAACCTGTCATTTATGCGGTTCCTGCTTTCCAAGACTGGATTTCACATGCGCCTGGCCGAAGGCGGTGTGAGCGTTGTGAACCTGGGGCATTTGGCCGGGTACACCGTGTATCCCGGAGTTGCCCAGGTCCCCGCCGATGCCTGGCCCGCCGAACCAATCGAAATCGACCACGTCAAAGCGGAAGCAGAAGCGGCCTGAAAATTCAGTCGCCTTCGATATCACCTGTCGGCGATGCCACAGGTGGCTGCGGTGCCAACCGCTCCGCTCTAACTATTTCGCGGAAAATTCGTACGGCCTTGTTCACGGTCGAGATTGGTGAGGCCGTCATTCGCCAAATTGCAATCTGCACAAATTGCCAATAGCCCGCCTCCATTTTGCAAATTCCAACCTATTGATTTGTGCGTTTCCCTCTCAAAACCACGAGGCACATTTTAAGCTAATTAAAACGGTACCAATCAATAACACCAAAAATTATGACAACACTTGAAATTAAAGGCGACTGGAACATCACCAAAGGCAAATTGAAACAAAAATGGGCCAAGCTGACCGATAGCGACCTTGATTATGTCGATGGCCAGCAGGATGAACTGCTCGGCCGGATCCAGAAGCGAACCGGCCAAAGCCGCGAAGCGGTCGAAAAAGCCATTAAAGAATTGGAAAAAGTTTAATACGTCAATCCGTACCCAAACGGAAACAATGGCTTGCCGTGCATGGCATCGGCGGCGAACTGACGGTCATTGCGCGGCCATTCGCGTGGCAATTTGCCCGTCGGCGCGGCGTCTCCAAACAAGACATCCGCCACGCCTTCGCCTTCCGTGCCCGGCAGCCACGCCGCGATGAAGGCATCGCTCGCTTTGAGCGAACGGCCCAAAATCAACGGCCGGCCCGAAAACAAAATCGTGGTCACCCGCGCGCCGGAGGCCTTCGCCTTGTCAATCAGCGCCGCGTCCGCCGCCGACAAATCCAAATTTGTCCGATCGCCCAATCCTTCGGCGTACGGCTTTTCACCCACGACTACAATGACGGCGTCCCCATTTTGAATGTCGTTCCCATCGGGCGAAAATGTTACTTCCGTCTCCGGCGAGACGCTGTCGCGAATCGCCTGCAAGACCGTCGTACCGCGCGTCAATTTTCCTGAGCCTTGCCAGGAAACGGTCCAGCCACCGCATTGGATTCCCAGATCATCGGCCGCCTCGCCAACCACAAAAATGTGTTTGAGGTTTTTCGACAACGGAAGTGCATGGTGCTTATTCTCCAGAAGTACGAGCGATTCCCGCACACACTCGCGCGCGACCTGGCGATGCTCGGAAGAACCGATTTGCGCCGTTAGAGCCGGGTCCGTCCACGGATTTTCAAACAGCCCCATTTGAAATTTGATGCGCAGGATTCGCGAAACGGCGTCGTCAATTCGCGCCTGCGAAACCTGTCCCTCGGTCACCAGTTCCTTCAAGTCGTTGATGAACTCAACGTAATTATTGGTTTTGCCCGGGCCATTCGGGATCATCACCATATCCAGGCCGGCGTTGATGGAAGTTTCCACGTCGGTTTTGTAATTGGGCGAGATTTGGTCAATGGCCGCCCAGTCGGACACCAGGAACCCTTTAAATCCAAGTTGCCCTTTGAGCACATCCGTCAGGAGATGTTTATTGGCGTGCATCTTGAGGCCGTTCCAGCTGCTGTAGGACACCATAATCGAGCCCACACCGGCCCGTACTGCGGCCTGATATGGAGGCAGAAAGAGCCGGTCCAGTGTCGCTTCATCGCAAACTGTGTTGCCCTGGTCCTTGCCGTTTTGCGTGCCGCCGTCGCCGATATAGTGTTTTGCGCAGGCCAACACCGACCAGGAATTGCTCGAAAGTTCATCGCCCTGGAAACCTTTTATTGAAGCCACGCCTAATTTGGAAACCAGGTCGGGGTCCTGTCCATAGCTTTCATACGTGCGTCCCCAGCGCTCGTCCTGCACCACGGCGATGCACGGAGCAAACGCCCAGCGTATGCCCGTGCCGGCTACTTCCAGCGCGGTCACACGGTCCGCCTGTTCCATCAACGCCGGATTGTGCGTCGCGCCCATCCCGATATGATGCGGAAAAAGCGTCGCCCCAATGACGTCGTTGTGCCCGTGGACGGCGTCAATGCCGTAAATCAACGGAATTTTCAACCGTGTCTTCAGCGCCCACGATTGGAGGGGATTCACGGTATTCAGCCAGGTGTCAGGATTATTGGGCCCTGCCGGCTTGGAATCGCCGCCGCTCAGCATCGAGCCGAATCCGTAGGTTTGGATGTCTGCCAGATTGGTGACGCAAGCCAGGTCCGCCTGCACCATCTGGCCGATTTTCTCATCCAAAGTCATTTGCGAAAGCAGGTCAGCAACGCGCGCATCGACGTTCTGGCCTGGGTCCAGGTAAACCGGCGTATTTTGCGCATGCAAAGACGTTGCCGTCATAGTTGCCAGACAATAACCCACACACAAAGCGATTGAGCCGTTAAATTTCATAGTGATTCGTGCCTGTAATATTTTATTTTACGCTGAGACGCAAACACTGACAGTCGCCGCTCCCAAAATCAACCCCCAATTCGGGTAGGTGCAGGGACGCCGCGCGTCGTCTTCCTTTCGTTCCTGCCACCCAACTCCGCCGTTTAAACATTTTAACGTTTCAACGCCTTACTCTTGACCCATCTCACCCGCCGGATACTATGCCGAAAATGCGGCCATACAATTTGAAATTTTATGGACATTTGTTGGCATGTATTTTGCCGCTCATCCTCATCACCGTTTCCTGCTCCCGCCGGCCGAAAACGGAAAATATCATCATTGATAACCTCTCGCCGCGCTGCGATCTGAACGGCCAAATCATTGATGCCCATGGCGGCTGCCTCCAATATTTCAACGGTAATTTTTATCTCTACGGCTCGCGATTTGGCACCAACCAGGACCCGACTGTGCCGTGCCCGTTTTCCGTTTATAGTTCGCCGAATCTTCGAGACTGGACCGACCAGGGCGACTTGCTTCAAGACGCCCCGAAAGGCGTTTATTATCGTCCCTACGTTGTATTCAACCCAAAGACAAAGAAGTATGTGCTGTGGTACAATTGGTATAAGACTCTGTGGAACGGCAATGCCGGCGTGGCTGTGAGCGACTCTCCGACCGGTCCGTTTGTGATTGTCAACCAAAGGGCCCGCCTCTCTGGATCATGCCCCGGCGACGGCAGCCTCTTTGTGGATGATGACGGGACCGGTTATTACATCTATACGGACATCGACAACGACTACGCCGTTCGCGTCGAGCGATTAACGGCGGATTTCACCGATTCAACCGGCAAAGGCAGCGGTTACGTTGGATTCGGAAATGAAGCGCCATTGCTATTCCGCAGAAACGACCTCTATTACGTTCTGGTTGCCTCACTTTGCGCCGCCTGCCCGCAAGGCAGCGAAGTAGCTGTGGAAACGTCACCATCACCGCTCGGTCCATTCACATTTGCCAGGGAAATTAACCATCAATCGGGCCATGACCCCGTGCAGGCCAGCAGCGAAACGGCGATTGAGGCCGACGATGCCGGCGCTACGAACGGAGGCGAGCACCCGACCGGATTTGTGCGTGAACGCGGCAAAAAAAATCCGTTCATTCACGGACAAGAAACCTGGGTTGCCCAAATACCCACGGCCGGCGGGAATCCAATGTACATCTGGATGGCTGATGGCTGGTTCAGCGCGAAGGACAAGGAACTCGGCCATGATTTCCAGTACTGGAGCGCACCCCTGCAATTCAACACAAACGGAGACGGATCGATTCAACCCCTTAAATTCACCCCGCGCTGGATGCTCGTGCTCAAGCCAAAATCGAATTGACGGGGCTGCGATTCCTTTGTCTGGGAAGCAGTAAATCGAGATCTTGAACTACTATGCTCATTCGCCGTATCTAACCAACGGACGATTATTCCCCTCTCCTTGGGGGTGGGTCGGGGTGAGATTTCCCCGAAGATTTCGTGCATAGGACCCCTGAACCACCATGATCGTTCGTCGTAGCAAACCATCGGACGATCATTCTCCCTCTCCCAGTGGGAGAGGGCAGGGGTGAGGGAGAATCGTTCAAACGAGAATACAGTTCAAGGGGAGGGGATTTTACGACCGAGATGCGATGCCTTATTTATCGCCTTGGCTTCTTGCCGCGCCATAGCGAAGCGGCGGCGAGTGTGAACAACTTTGCTTTGACAGCCGCCTCAAAAAAAATTTCCCTGTCTGCGTGGCCGCTAAATTCTGGAACCGTCTCTCGCACGAGTGCGACCTTTGGAAAAAAGGGCACGCGCGCGTCGCCGGCGTGGACGAGGCCGGGTGCGGCCCGCTCGCCGGGCCCGTCGTCGCCGCGGCCGTTATTTTTCCGATGAGTTGGCTGGAATCCGGATTGCCCTCCAAATTTCGTGGCCTGAACGATTCCAAACAATTGACCGAAGAGGAACGGGAAAAGTTTTTTGAGCGCATCCAATCCCATCCGGAAATCCATTCTGCCGTGTCCGTCGTGGACGTCGAAACGATTGACCGTATCAACATCCGGCAGGCGGCCTGGCAGGGCATGAACCGGGCGCTGGAGCAGTTGCAGCCGCGAGCCGACCACGTTTTGGTCGATGGCTTGCGGATCCGCTGGCTGACCTATCCGCAAACCGCCCTGGT
>DASXFM010000237.1:0-2649 GCA_036489615.1 Verrucomicrobiia bacterium
TGTCGAGCGAGGTCGTACGATTGTTCCGCGAAATAGTCAGAGCCCCGAATGCTTTTGGGGCTGCTACGCAAGTGAGGTTCATGGCGTCGATGCGCGATCTGAATATTGGCCGCCCTTTTCCGCCTTCGCTCAGAAGCTACGGGCGGACAGGCAGGGCTTTCAGTTTGCTGCTTCGCAGGCAGATGGAGTTGCTTCGCCAGCGCCTGGAATTGAAAAAAGACAGCGCGCGGTTTAAGAGTCGTTGACTAACAAATTGAGACAACGTGTCCAGAGCCAAAACCTTCATGTTGGTTGCCGGTGAGCCGAGCGGGGATTTGCTGGCTTCGGAATTGGTTTTGGCGTTGCGCGCGCAATGGCCGGAGGCAAAGTTTTTCGGCGCGGGCGGCGCTCAGATGGAGGCGGCGGGAGTTGAACTGGCATTCGATATGCGAGAGCATGCTGTGGTGGGTATTCCGACGCTGGGAAAACTGCTGGCGCTTCGCTACGTGGCCGGTCAATTGCGTTCACTGGCGAGTGAGCGCAAGGCGGATGTGGTGATTGGGGTGGATTATGGCGGGTTCAATTTGCGCCTGGGTCACGCGATAAAGAAGCAGGTTCGAAATCATCCTCAGGCGGATTGGAACCCGAAACTGATCCAATTCGTTTCGCCGCAAGTGTGGGCGTCGCGTCCGGGCCGGGCGAAGTCATTGGAGGCTGATTATGATTTGCTCCTGAGTATTTTTCCCTTTGAAAAAGCCTGGTATGCGGAACGGGCGCCGAAGCTGCGCGTGGAGTTTGTCGGTCATCCGATGGTGGATCGAATTGGAAAAGACCGCTCCCTCACGGTCGCGGCTCAGTTAAGAGCGGGGCAACGGATTTTGCTTTTGCCTGGGAGCCGGAAGAGTGAATTGAAGCATCATATACCGGTGATGCTGGGGGCGCTGAAGTTGATTCGGGAAAAGCTGCCTTCGGTGGCGGCTAAAATGGTCCTTCCGAATGAGGAATTAAAACAGCTCGCGTCATGCGCGCAGCCGGGTCTGGAGATACAGGTCGGAAATTTGCACGAGGCGTTGGCAAATGCGGATTTGGCCATTACCAAAACGGGAACGGTGACGATGGAATGCGCATTTTTTGGCGTGCCGGCGGTGACGATGTACAAGAAATGGCTTCTGGAACTGGCGATCGCCCTCGGCATCGTGACGGTGAAATCGCTAACGATGCCGAACCTGATGGCGGGCGAGGAGGTTTATCCGGAATTTATCCAGGGTGCAGCCACGCCGGAAAATGTTGCGCGCGCGGCGATGGAGTTGCTGCAAGATCCATCGCGCCGGGAGAAAATGAAATCGCAACTGGCGAAAATTATCGCTTCGCTTGGCGAGCCGGGCGCCAGCAGCAGGGCGGCAGCGGCGATATCGAGCCTTTTTGCATGAATCTTTTAGTTAGAGCCTCGTTCCTCGGCTGCAAAGGGCCCGCCCTCTCCATGAACCGTATTCTGGTTCGAACGATTCTCCCTCACCCCAGCCCTCTCCCATCCTTCGCTCGGAAGCTACGGAGGGCAGGCCCGCCGGGAGAGGGAGAATGGTCGTCCGATGGTTTGATACGGCGAATGATCATGGCCGTTCAGGGGGCCAATGCGAGCTTAAGAAAAGCGGCGTCGCGCTTCGCTTGCCGCCGCACTCCACGACGCAAGCGCGATTTGACCGTAGTTTGAGATTTATGAAAGATCTGCCACCGCGCTGGATTATAATCAAGGGAGTTTTGTTTTTAATTCTGGGCGTGCTCGCGGCGGCCTTGATTTTTGTGGATTGTCCGAACTGGCGGACTGCGGTATTGCTGGCAGTGACGATTTGGAGCTTCTGCCGTCTTTATTATTTCGCCTTTTACGTCATTGAAAAGTATGTGGACCCGACGTACAAATTTTCCGGATTGATTTCGTTTTTGAAATATTGGCTGGGGCGGCGGTAGAGACGTGGTGCGTGGTCCGTGATGCGTCAAGTACGAGGGTGACGGTGCAAAATACTTGACGCAATACGCAACACGCGCCACGCGCCACATAATGATGATTGCACTGGTGGATGCGACGGACATAAACTTCTGATTTGTGATGAACACCCAACAACTTGGGGCGCTCAAGGCCACGAATTGCGACGTGGCTGTGGACAATCTCACACGCCAGCTTTACGCCACGGATGCTTCGCCGTATCAAATTGTGCCGCTGGCGGCGGCTTTTCCGAAAAGCGCGCGCCAGGCCAGCGCCATTATTCAGGCGGCGGCGCAAGCCGGAGTGCCGGTGATTCCGCGCGGCGCGGGCACGGGACTCTCCGGCGGAGCGATTGGGGAAGGGCTGGTGATTGATTTCGCGCGGCACAATCGCGAGATTGGCCGGCTGGATTTGGAGCGGCGGACAGTGCGCGTTGGGCCGGGGGTGGTGCTGGATCAACTCAACGCCTATTTGCGTCCCCACGGCTTTCGTTTTGGACCTGACGTGGCGCCAAGTTCGCGCGCGACTTTGGGCGGCATGATTGCCAACGATTCGTCCGGCGCGCATACGCCCGTTTATGGCACGACGGGAATGCATGTGGTGAGCCTGGATATTGTGATGGCCGACGGAAAAATGGTGGAGGTGCGGGAGGAAAGCGATTCGTTGCCGAGGCAACGGGGATTGATCGA
>DASXFM010000286.1:0-19953 GCA_036489615.1 Verrucomicrobiia bacterium
GTTTTTGTGGAAACGGCGACACCCTGAACTGACTGACAAACAAGCGCGGCTGTGTGCGGGATAAAGGGGCACCCCCGAAAGCTTTCGGGGCAGCATGCCCGAGCGAAGAGAATCCCGCGTTTCAAGAGCCGGTTGTGTAATACTTGCTGCTGCCCCGAAAACAGTTCATGCCGAGGTGAGGGCGGCTCTTCCGTCGCCGCTCACGGCCGCCGGTCTGCCAGGCACGACACATTTTATGAGCATAGGCGGGGAAACTGGAAACGAGGGCGAAAATGTGGGTTTTATTGGGGAAATTGAAGTTTTTGTGGAAACGAATCCGACGAGAGGGACTGGAACCGCAAAGAGCGCAAGGCAACGCAAATAAGGGAATGACGACAACATAGCACTGACCCGTTTTTGTTTTTGGGCGCGCTTGACAACGACTGAAGGCATAGTGACGATGGGCAAAAATGAAGAAGGACAGGCTGCAAATGAGTGGTCCGCTAATTGTTATGCCTGAGGGGGCACTGTGAAGACTTGGGCCAAGAGCATCGCTTTCGGGTTTGCCTTCCTGGTCGGAGTTGGCGTCGGCCTCGGCGCCTATCACATTCACGTGCTCGCCCAGGCGTTCAGCGATGGCAAAGATCGCTGGTTGGTTTGTAGATTCCACCAGGACGCTCTTTACGAGCGTGCCGACCAGTTTCACCAGAAGTTTGGTCACTGGCCGACGAATGTGCAGGAATTGGTCGAAGCGCATTTTTTGCCGGAGTTCTCGGAGGTGCATTTCTGCCCGTCGCAAGTCGGAGCGTTGACGCGGACAGATTATGAGGGTTCAGCATGGGTTGACCAGCACACGGGTCTGGTTGCCTATTACACTTCCTCGCCGTATCGGTTCCAGGTCGAGTGCAACAAGTTTACGGTGGTATGCACCTTCGACAAGGCACACACGCGATGATGCGCCTGGCGGTTCATAAAAGAATTCTAATTCTTGTCCGAATTATCGAATTGTTAGGCATCATTATGCAATGAGTCCAATTCTTGCAGATGCCGGTGTGCCGATGGTGAAAGGGTGCATCTTAGCACTGTTCTTGGTAGGGACGGCGCGCTGCGCTGTCCGCGCCGCGTTCAGCGGCGCCACGAATGTGGTCGGACATTGTACCGCGCATGTTCCACCCGCTCTACGCGGGCGATGACGGCGCAGCGCGCCGTCCCTACCACCGACATAAGAACAATGCGTTGATGCGCTCACTGAGAAAGCGGTCCCGCCAACCCCCTTGACTTTCCGCCGTCGTGAGACAGTTTGTGTGGCTGTTGAAACACAAAGGAAGCGCATGAAAGCATACAAAATTTTTGAATCCGGCGAACCGCGGTTGCGGCCGATCGATTTGCCGGAGCCGAAGGCCGGTCCGGGCCAGGTTGTCGTTCGCGTGCGGGCCGCGTCGCTGAATTATCGTGATTTTATGGTGCTCACCGGGAATTACGGCGACATGCGGCTGCCGATCATTCCACTTTCCGACGGCGCGGGCGATATTGTCGCCATCGGCGAAGGCGTGACGCGCTGGAAACCCGGCGATCGGGTGGCCGGTCTTTTCTTTCAAGGCTGGCATACCGGCTCGTTTCGCAAAGAAATGGGGCCCACGGCTTTGGGCGGGGAAGTGGATGGCATGCTGGCGGAATTGGTGACGTTGTCCGAGGATGGCGTGATTGCCATTCCGCCATACATGGAGTTTGCGGACGCGGCCACCCTGCCCTGCGCCGGGTTGACCGCCTGGCACGCGCTGGTGACGGTTGGAAATATTTCCGCGGATGAAACGGTTCTATTGCTGGGGACGGGCGGCGTGTCCATGTTCGCGCTGCAATTCGCCAAAATGCACGGCGCGCGCGTGATTATTACATCGAGCAGCGATGAAAAACTGGTACGCGCAAAGGCGCAGGGCGCGGATGAAATAATTAATTACCGTTCTCGGCCGGATTGGGAGAAGGAAGTATTCCGGCTGACGGGCAAAGCGGGCGCGGACCACATCGTCGAAGTCGGCGGCCAAAACACATTGAGCAAGTCATTGGCGTCACTCGCGATTGGAGGACAGATCCACGTGGTGGGCGGCGTGAGCGGATTTACGAGCGAAATCCCCTTGATCGGGGTCATCGGCCGGTCTGCGGTGATACGGGGCATCCGCGTTGGCAGCAGCGAAATGTTTGAGGCGATGAACCGGGCGATGGTTTTGCACAAGACCAAACCGGTCATTGACCGGGTCTTTGACTTTCACGATACACCGGCAGCGTATAAATATCTGCAGGATGGGAAGCATTTTGGGAAAGTCGTTATTGCAATATAAAGGCGTTAAAACGTTAAAAGGTTGACCCGTCTTCGCTGCGCTACGCCGCGGCAAGAACGTTGAAACGGGCGCGTGTCGCGCAGGTTAAACGCGAACATCCCAGCGCCGGAAGTGTGACATATTCTGTGGGCATGAGCCGGGACGCAGCCGAATAACTGCAACTCATCCTCCAATACCTTACGCACCAAGCACCATTACCGTTTCAACGTTTCAACCTTTTAACGTTTCAACGTCGTTATTCTTTAATCGCATTCAACCCCGCCTCGCCGTTGATCGTAGGATGGCCGGCGACAGCAGCGCGCATGGCTTTGATGTCGGTGTCGTTAACCGCGCTGCCCTTGTTGCCCCAGGAGTTGCGGATGTAAGTCAAGACGGCGGCGAGGTCAGAGTCTGACAAGGCCACGCCCATGGGCGCCATACTCAAATTCCAGTCCTGGCCGGCAACGTGCACTTCGCCGCTCAAGCCGAGTTGGGGGATTTCTTCGACGCGTTTGAAGCTGGCGGCATTGACCCATGCGGAGCCGGCCAAAGGCGGGGCCTGGCCGGGTTTGCCCATGCCATCGTCGCCATGGCACGTGGCGCAAATCGTGCCATATTGCTTTTTGCCTTCGGCAAAGATGGCCGCAGCTCCGGACTGAGGCTGATACGCTTCCAATTCGTCGCTCGTATGGTACGGCGTATAGACTTGCGCGTCGAACCAGCCGCTGTGCCGGTCGAAATAAACGCCGCCGACAAACAGGAACAAAAGCGTCAGCGCAAAAATCCACGTCGGCGCCGGCGAAGCTTTTTGTTCTTCGGACGTCTGCAAACTGTTTTTCGAATCGTCACTCATTATTTTTGCGCTCCGGCATTCGGCGCGGAGGGTGTCGTAAATGGCGCATCATGCAAGGCCACGTCGGCGCGCAGGCTTAACAAATACGCCGCGAGATTTTTTGCGTCGTCCGTTGGCACCACTTCGTATCCAGCGGCCGGCGCGGCATCGGCCGGTAATTGTAACGCGTCCGGCGACGGGGTTGCGCCAATTTTTTCGACGGTAAACAAATAGCGAAACGGAGGCATCGCCGAATTCTTCACTTCGCTTTGAGGCGCGTAAAGGTGGGCCAATTCCCATTCCTGCGCATAGCGTAGTCCGACGTTGGCCAAGTCCGGCCCGACGCGAATGCTTCCAATCTGCACCGGATTATCCCAAAGAAAATCTTCCGCCACGCTGTGGCGCAGTCCCCAACCCGGCCGCGAGATGTCCGCGCCGGTGGGAATGATGTGTGTTTCGGTCTTGCCGCCGGCGGCGGAGATTTGGCTGGAAACCGCATCCGCTTCTTCCTTGGTGAGACGTGTCAATTTCAACCGGGAAATCAGATCATTTACGGCGGAAGGATTATTGCCGGCGCTGGTCAGGACGACGTCGCAGACCACGCCATTCTGGCCGATTTGGGTCGTATGACAGGCGGCGCAGCCAGAGGCGCGATAGACTTGCAATCCGAGAGTGGCATTGCCGGGCCGTTGATTCGGATAAATTTCCGAAGAATTCAGTACGGTGGTTTGTCCCTGGGTTCCCAATTGCAGGGCCGGGCCGAGCACAAAGCCGCACCAGGAAATGCCCAGGGCGAAAAATGTACCCAGAAAAATGCGGAAACCAGTCTTCACGATTTCGCCTCCTCAGCCCGAAGGGCCGTGTTGTAGGCAGTGATAAGTGATTTAGCCAATTGAATCTTCCAGGTCGCCGTCGCGACAAAAACGTTGGCGGCAAACAGCAGGGCGCCCAGTAGCAGAAAAAACAACCCCACAGTGCTGATGCGAAGATAATTCAAAGTTCCCTGGATGATGTCGGTGAATGGAATGGCCGGGTTTTGCATTTTAATTCCCTCAGCGATACCGCCAATGGCCAGGGGCAAAACCAGGAACAGCAACCCCAGCATAAAGAGCCAGTGTTGCGCCCGGACGAATCCTCGAAACGGTAATTCAAAGCCCATCACGCCCGGCAACGATTCATAAGCCGCCCCGCAAATGACGATGGAGAAGAAGCCGAAGATTTCAAGATAGGTCTGCGCCGGCATGTACCAGGTCATTCCCACAAGGCCGCCAAAATGCGAGCAACCCGTCGCCAGGTACATCAGGGCCGACAGGATAAAGACCACTGTGGCAAATTTTGCGTAGCAATAGGGGCCGCCTTTGCATTCGACATGCACGCCGCGGATGCTGTTGACGAAGACGATGACAATTGCGATGAGCGGAATCAGCGTCAGGAGCGAAGCCACGGTGCTGGCCGACGGCAGCCAGGACGGCACGGGCGCGCCCTGCGGAATGCCGCACCACGGGGCGAACAGGATGAAGGTATAAAACCCGAACAACGCAAAATAACGGCTCTGCAGCGGGCGCCCGGAGATTTTGGGCAATAGATAAAAGGCCACGCCCAATCCCACGAGCCCGAGCCAGACGAAGAGCAGGTTGTTCGAATACCACCAATCAATGACGGCCTGGGCGACGCCGCGAACCGGCCAGGCGACCAGGAAGAGATTTGCCGTCGAGTAAATCCATGGAAACCAGAAGAGCGCCGCCAGCAAAAACCAATGAGCGGGTTGCAACACGCGTTCGCGCCGGGCGCCGAACGTGGCCATCGCGGAAATGGCGATCAACAAAAACGCGGCAAAAATCAAAATGGAACCGGCGCGCGGAAATTCCAGCCACATGAAGCCGGTGCTGTCGCCAATCAAAATGGCGGCCACGCCGACTAAAACGCCGACGAGCCAGATATTGGCCGCGAGGATGGGGACGAGCGGCAGCAGGAGTTCGCTTTCGCTCAGGCGGGCAAAAATCCACAGGATCACTCCCATGGCCGCCGGCATGGCGAAGCCGTAGAGGATGGCGTCGTTCGCCGCGGGTTGGAGCCGGCCGTAGGTCAGAATCGGACAGCTCCCGAACATCTCCGGCTTGTGAAAAGTCAGAGAAGCGACGATCGCCAGCGCCAGCCCGACGATGAGCCATATGGCCGCCACGCCAAACAGCACGAGCAGCGGCAGGCGGCACGAGGCGTCAATGGCGGAATATTTTTTCTCGATCTCGTTCATTCAAATGGGTTCGCGGTCGCCGCCGGTTTCGGGGCGGGCGCGGAGGCGCGTTTGGCGCGGGCAATCAAATCCGCGCGGGCTCGCGCCGGGTTTTGCCATTCCTGCGCCGCCAATTGTTCGGCGGTCGAGATTGGCAGGCGGATGATTCCGCGGCTCCGGTCAATCCATCCCGCGCTCTCAAGCGATACGACTTCATTGGTGCGCATTTGAAACAAAGCGTTGGAAAGCACCGCGCCGCGATCAGCGTCAATGGCGGGGACCGTCACGCTCAATTTCACAATCACCACCAGCACGATGAAAATCAGGCTCCCAAAAATAAATCCTGCCGCCGCGCCGGAGGCGTGGTTCACATGCGGAGTTTTTGGCAAATCTTTGCCGGGATTCATCGAGCGCCTCCGTTCGGAATGGTGTCGGGCAATTCTTCCGGCTCATGCACCACGCCCATCGCTTCAAGAATGCGCGGGTCGCGTTGCGGATAGGGTGGATAGCGGAAGAATTTCCGGAGAAATGCTCGCGCGAGAAATCCGGTCATGAAGGCAAAAGTGCCGAACTGCAGCCAGAGCCAGTGGATCGGATAATTGTCGTGATGAATGACCGGGTAAATGTTGAACGCCAGATCCAGGTAATTCATCAGCCAGGCCCACAGGCAAATCGGGATCATGATTTTAAAATTCAATTTCACCTTCGCCGGCAGCAGCAGGATGAACGGCGTAAAGAAATGGCCAAAAATCAGGAGCATGTTGACGGTCCACCAGGAGCCGTTTTCGCGCATGAGGTACCAAAAGGTTTCATCAGGCACATTGCCGTTCCAAATGACGAAATATTGGGCGAATTCAAAGTAGGCTTCGAGCAGCGTGAAAGCGAAAAACAGGACGCCAATATAATAAAACTGGTTGTCCTTCAGAACATTCGTGAGCACGCCCTGCCGCTGCAAAATCGCGGTGATGATGTAGACCGTGGCCAGCGCGATCCACCCGCACGAGGCAAACATATACAGGCCGTACATCGTCGAAGACCATTGATATTGCAAAGACTGCATCCAAACCATCGGGGCCACGGTTACTGTCGCTGCGAAGGCCAGGATTCCCCAGCCGGAATGGAAACGCATTTTGCGAGTGCACAGAGCGTCGCCGGTCACGTCCTGCCGCAGCGACCAATAATTGATCCGCCCGGTCAACAGCCACCAGATGCCGAAGAAAATCGCCGACGCCACGATAAATCCGGGATAGGTGAAGAGTGGCCATTTGGCGCTGAGCGCCCGGTCGCCTACGGGACTCAGCCGCAGCCAGGGATAAATGTTGGGAGCGAGCAGGATGACGGGCACGAACAAAAATGCCAGCCAGGGAAAGAGCAGCGAGCCGATATGCTCGCAAAAGCGCCGCGTCGCCACGGACCAACCGGCGTCCGTCAGATGATGAATCATCGTCAGGAACAGGGCACCCAGGCCAAGTGTCAAAAAGAACATGAACGCCGTCAGCCAGCAATATCCGAATTCCTCACCAAATCTGAAGGCGTGACCATGATTTGGCGGATTGCAGAAAAGCCCGATCAACGACAGGATTCCGCCAATGACCATCAAAACAGTCGGCGCGCTCCGCCAGAGGGACAGATCCATCGGCGGCGGCAAATCGTTTGTTTCGTGTTTCATTATTTCAGCGCGGCTTGTTGTTCCCCGGACAAATCATTCGTTGAGCCAAGCCAGCTCAATTGCAGCGCCCGCAGATAGGCGACGATTGCCCACCGGTCCTGCGTCGGGATTAGGGGGCCGTAAGCGCCCATGGTGTTTTTGCCATGGGTTATGGTGTTAAAAATCTCTCCGTCTGCCAGGGCCACGATTCGTTCATCGTGCAGATTGGCCACGGCGGGCATGTCGCCGATTTTTTTGGTAATGCCATTGCCGTCGCCGAGGCGACCATGGCAAGGCGCGCAATAAATGTCGAAACGGCCCTGGCCTCGCGTCAGCAATTGGCCGGTGACCGGCAGCGGATTGGATTCGATAAAATTCGTCGTGCCCGTGGTTCTTCCCGTATTCAGGGGCGCGTCTTCAAACAGGTAAACGGGGCCGTTCACGGTCTGAACCGGCTGGCTGCGCGCCACCGTCCCGGGCACCGGCAATTGCGAACTCACGCCATTGGCCATAAAATCAGCCGGTCTTTGGGGCTGGAGTTTGGCCTGCCGATCCATGTCCGCGAAAATTTCAATCGCCGGTTTGCGCGATAGCCCGCCCTGAAACCCGGCGATGCCCACCGTGGCCGCGCCGACCGCCGCGCCAACCAACCCCAAAGAAATCAAAATGGAAATGCCGTCGCGCATCACTTGTCCTCCACCATTTCTATGTGCCCGCCGCCGGCGGCTTCGAGCAGCTTGCGCGTATCGGTTTCGGAAAATTTCGGGTCGTTCGAGCCGATGACCAGGAAAAACTTATCGCGGGAAACCAATTCAAAACGTTTTTTGGCGAACAGCGGATGATGATGGCGCGGCAGTTCGTTCAGCGCGATCATGCCGATGAATGTCCCAAGACCCGCCATGAGCACCAATAATATGTAGGAAGGCACGACCGACATCGGCGTGCTGAACATGGGTTTGCCGCCGATGACGATCGGGTAATCGAAATCGTTCATGTACCAAATCATCGCCATGGTGCCGATGAACGCCCCCGCGCCAAACAGGAACGAGAACCAGCCTACTTTCGAATTGCCCAGGCCCATCACCTTATCGAGACCGTGGATGGGAAAAGGCGAAAAGACATCCCAGCGCCGGTAGCCGGCGTCCCGCACTTTTTCGGCGGCGGATAAGACCGACGCGGCGGAGTCAAATTCGGCGGACATACCGTAATTGTTTTCGCTCACGCCTTGCCTCCTTTCAAACCATTGACCGGGCGGTGCGGATCGGCTTCAGGCGAAACGCCTTTGACTTCAGAAATGGGAATCATCGGCAGGAAGCGGACGAACAGCAGATAAAGCATGAAAAACGTTCCCAACGTGCCCACGTACACGGCGACGTCCACCCAGGTGGGATAATAAACACCCCAGTTGGCGGGGAGAAAATCCTGGTACAACGAGCCGACGATGATGACGAAGCGTTCGAACCACATGCCGATGTTCAGTACGAACGCGATGGCAAACACAATGAAGACATTACGCCGGACTTTCTTGATCCAGAACAATTGCGGCAGCGAGGCATTGACCAGAATCATCATCCAGCCGCCGTACCAATATTGATGGCCGAACATGCGATGGCCGAAGACCCAGGCGTCGTAGGGATTGCCCGAGTACCACGCGATAAAGAATTCCACGACGTAGATGTAGGCCATGATGCAGGACATCATCAGGGTCATTTTGCAAATCTTCTCGATGTGCTCCAGGGTGATGATGTCCTCGAGACCGCACCATTTCCGCAACGGAATCAGGAGAACCAGGATCATGCCGAAACCGCAGCAAACGGCGCCGGCAACGAAGTAGAACGGGAAAATGGTTTCATGCCAGCCGGCGATTTGGGCGGTGGCGAAGTCCATGCCTACGATGGAACTCACGGTGAACACCAGCAGCGTGGCCAGGCCGGACAGAATGAGATACGCCTTTTCGAAATTATGCCATTGCCGGGCCGAACCGGTCCAACCCAGCGCGAACACGCCATAAAGGAATTTTCGCACCGGCGTTTTGGCGCGGTCACGCATCAACGCCAGGTCCGGAATCAGGCCCATGTACCAAAATGTCGTCGAAATAACCAGGTACGTATTCACCGCGAAAACGTCCCACATCAGCGGCGAACGGAAATTCGGCCACATGCCTTCGTAAGTGGGTATCGGGAACATGAACCAGTCGAACCACGCGCGTCCCACGTGAATGCCGGGATACAACCCCGCCATCATGACGGAAAAAACGGTCATTGCTTCCGCCGCGCGACCGATTACCGTGCGCCAATGTTGGCGGGTGAGGAACAGCATCGCTGAAATGAGCGTGCCCGCGTGCGCCACACCGACCCACCAAACGAAATTGATAATGTCCCAGCCCCACATGACCGGCATGTTGTTGCCCCAAACGCCGACGCCGACGGAAATCTTATAAATCAACGCCATTGGCAAAATGACCATCGCGCCAAAGGCTGAAGGCATAAACAGGATCCACCACCACAGGGGCGTTTTACCGTCGTTAAACGCGGTCAGCTTATCAGTCAGCCAGCCTAGGCTTTGCCGGGGCACAGGCGTCATGCGCCGCAGTTCCGCCGGGGGCGCCAGCGATTCCAGCGCCTCGACCTTTGCGCGTGATTCAAAATGTGGTGCGGATTCAGCCATTGATTCTTCGCGTTAACTCTTTTCCGGAAATTCACCGCCGGCCGCCTCGTATTCTTCCGTGCTGTAGGGCTTCTCGTGGTAATCCGGCATTTCGTGATTGGGATTGCGGACACGCGCCAGATACGTCGTGCGCGGCTTCGTTAGCAATTCCTGGAGGACCGCATAATTTCGCGGTTGGCCCTTCCAGCGCGAAACCGCGCTGTTTGGATCGGTGATATCGCCGAAGACAATGGCGCCCGCCGGACATGCCTGCTGGCAGGCGGTTTTCGGAATGGTGCCTTCGGATTCCTTCAAACGGACATTTCCCGACGCGCCGGCCTTGACCTTTTGCGCAATTTCCGCCTGTTGGATGCGCTGCACGCAATAGGTGCATTTTTCCATTACACCGCGCATGCGCACGGTGACGTCCGGGTTTTTCGAGAGTTTGATCAGGTCCCATTCATCTTCCGAACGCATCGGCGCCTGGCGGTCTTTCCACCACGTCGCCAGGTCCCATTTGCCGTTGGTCTGGTGCAAAAGAGGCGTGGGATACATCGGCCCCTTCAAATCCTCGAGCGCGCGCTTGTTATAATCGAAATAATTGAACCGACGAACTTTATAAGGGCAATTGTTTGAGCAATAACGCGTGCCGATGCAACGGTTATACGTCATTACGTTCAGGCCCTCGTCGTCGTGCGACGTGGCGTTGACCGGGCAGACGTTTTCGCACGGCGCCGCTTCGCACATCTGGCAAAACATCGGCTGTGTCACCGCCTGCACGTCCTCGATCCAGTTCTCGCGCTGTTGCTGGTCGTCGGGCTGATTTTCATCGGCATTCCAATCCAGCAGGGACGGATTATTCTTTTTCTTTGGGTCGGTCGTGTAATAACGATCGATGCGGATCCAGTGCATTTCGCGGCCGCGCAACACCTGGTCTTTACCCACGATGGGGATATTATTCTCGCTCTGGCAGGCCAGCACGCAAGTGCCGCAACCCACGCACGCACCCAGATCCACCGCCATTCCCCATTGATGAAAAGCCGTTTTCTTCGACTCGTCGAACGGATTGGGATATAGTGGCGCAACCACCGGCGGTTCTTTGTCTTTGAATTCTTCTGCGAAATTCTCGGGCCTGGCCTTGTTTATATCCTCAAGATATTCGCTCAAGTTGGCTTCGCGCACCGCCGGACGGCCTTCCATCGACCAATGTGATTGCGTGGTCGCAATGACGTGGGTCTTTTCAGTCTTGCGAATGGTCGCGCCGGTTTCGACGTATTTACCGTTAAAAATCTTATAAGCGTTAAAGCCCACGCCGGTGCCAATGCGGCCGGCGTCCTTGCGCCCGTAGCCCAGCGCCAGTCCCAGCGAATAGTCCGCCATGCCGGGCTGTACCCAGATTGGGCCTTCCACCGCCCCGCCATTGATCGTGATTTCCACGACGTCACCGTTGTGCAAACCAAGGTCCTGCGCTGTTTTGTGGCTGACCAACACGGCGTTGTCCCAGGTGATCTTCGTGACGGGATCGGGCAATTCCTGCATCCAGCCGTTGTTTGCGAAACAGCCGTCATCCATGCGGGCGTCGCGATAGAAAACGACTTCGAGATTGCTGGAGGAAAGCGCCGGAGCCGCAACCGCTTTATTCGCGGCGTCAGTGATTGAATCGTTTAAGGGGCCGAATTTTGGTTCGTGCCGGGTTTCACCTGCATGGAATCCTTTGAACAGGAATTTTTGCCATTCTTCGTCAGTGCCGCCAAAGGTGGTCCGGGTGATTTCGTATGAATTTACCTGCGATTCGCCGGCAATGCGCGCGAGGAATTCCAATTCGGCAAGGCCTCCAAAAAGCGGCTGAATCAACGGCTGAACGGGCACCAGTGTTCCGTTACTGGTCCGGGCGTCGCCCCAGGATTCCAGGTAGTGTGTCGCCGGGAAATTCCAGCCGGCCACGGCGGACGTTTCGTCTTCGTAATAACCGAGGCGGACAATGGCTGGTTTGGGGCCGGTTTTTGTCAATATCGGATTAAGAAAATCCGACGACGAGTTGTAAACTGGATTGCCGCCCACAACGACGAGCGTTTTGATTGCGGCCGCGTTGAAATCCGTCAAATCAGTTCCACGATTTTCTTCAACGGCAACCAACGTCATCGTTTTTCCGGCAGCAGCCAACTTATCATTTAACAAGTGAGCCAGCAGATGAACTTCCACGGGTTGGCGCTGCCCCGCGACCACAAGGACTTCACCTTTGTTTGCGAGTAAATCCTGTCCGCAGGCGTATGCCCATTTGTCTTGAATCGATCCCGCATTCGCCGTCTCGTTGCCAAATGTCAGGGCATAAATCCTCTGGGCAATATTGGCCACCTGGCTCGCCGGAACACGCAGGCGATGGTCTGAATTCGCGCCCGTCAGCGTAAACAACGATTCAACGGTATAAAGGCGGTTCATTCCTTGTCCTGCCTTGCGCCCGGCCGCGAACTTTTGAATGTGATTATGCGAGTCGTCTTCGCCACCCAGGAAATCACAGTCGAGCGAGAGGATGACCTTGGCCTTGTCGAAATGGAATACCGGACGAACCGAGTTGTGGCCGAACGCCTGGCTCGCGGCCCGCTGATGAATTCCCGAATCAATCGCGTCGTACGTAAACCATTGCGATTTCGGAAATTTTCGAGCGATAATCTTTTGCAGACGGCTGCGCGAGGGTGAGGTGCTGCTCTCGGCGAGAAATGCGAGCCCTTCTCCATCGTTCGAAGAAAATTGGGACGACAGATTATCGAGAAACTTCAGGGCCTCCTCGCGGGAAACTTCTTTTCCGTCATTGGTAAAGCGACGCGCGCGGTCGGGGTCGTAGAGATTGAGGATCGAGGCCTGGGCATAACGGTCAGTGCCACCGTTGCTGCCTGGAAACATCGAATTGCCCTCGATTTTTATCGGACGGTTATCATAGGCCCGCACCACCAGCGGTATCGCGCCGATCCGAGTGGGCATTGAGGTGGCGTAATACTCGAACGTACCAAAAACGTAGTTTTCCGGCTGTTTTCCGAACGGCTCCAGCTTTTGAACCGGCCTGCGGCAGCCGGCGCCCGCCAGGCCGAGCCCGGCCAGCGCAAACGAAGCGGACATGATCCGCAGGAAATGCCGCCGTGAGACATCATCAACCCATTCGCTCGCCCCTTTGGGAAATTCCTGATGCAACCACTCCTTGAACTCCGGCGTATCCGCCAGTTCCTCAAGGCTCCGCCAATATCGGCGACCGCTAGGCGTTGAATTGGTGGAATTGTTCATTTCGATAACGTTACCGGTGGCATGTGGAGCAGGTTTCCAGCTTTTGGACCTTCCAATCGTGGACAAACTGGGTGCCGTATTTCGTCTGCAATTCGTCGTTTTTCTCAGGGTCCTGGCTCCATTGCCAGCCCAAATCCGTGACTTTGGATGGTGGCCGGATATGGGCCGCAGGGTCGCGGTGGCAGTCGAGGCAAAAGCTCATGCTCAGGGACTTGGCTTCATGCACCTCGTCCATCTGATCGACGCGACCATGGCATTCCACGCAGCTGATTCCCCGGGCGACATGGACGGAATGGTTGAAATAGGCGTATTCGGGGACGTGATGGATTTGCACCCACGGGATGGGTTTGCCCGTCGCGGCGCTGTCCCGGACGATGGCCAGGCGCGGGTCGTCTTTCAAAACCGTGCTATGACAGTTCATGCAGGTTGAAGCCCCGGGCAGGTTCGAAAACCAGGATTTTTCAACGCCATTGTGGCAGTACCGGCAATCGAGCCCCAGTTCGCCAGCGTGAACTTTATGGGAAAAAGGCACCGGTTGCACCGGTTGGTAGCCGATGCGGGTGTATTTAGGAGTAAAATAATACGTGACGCCAGCGGTCACGGCTCCGGCGCTCAACGCCGCGCCGGCGCCTAAAATCAACGGCAACCAGTTTGTCCACTTCGGAAAAATTGCTGACATCTCAAATAGTTGGGAGCGCCGTAGCGCGACCACTTCCTCAATTCAAAAACAACCGAAAATTAACTCTCTTTCAACGCGGCGCAGATGCTAATAAATCTTCCGGCCTGCTGGCAAGAAAAGTTTGTGAAATTTTTCACGTATTCGCCGGAGCTAATGTTTTTGATAATTTTTGAGCCTCCGGCCTTCACCTTCGCGGCAGATGCGGGTGGCGTCAAGTGTGGTTTGAAGTTTGATGGCGAATGCGGAGACCGGCCGGGAAAACAAAAATTGTCCCTTTTTGCCGGCGGCCGCACACTTACCTTCAAATGCAACCTGAGGACGATGGAGCGTTGCTGCGGCAATACGCCGAAAATCAATCGAATGAAGCCTTTGCGACAATCGTCGCGCGGCACATCAATCTGGTTTATTCGGTGGCGCAACGCAGCGTTGCCGACCCGCACCAGGCGGAGGAGGTGACGCAGGCCGTGTTCGTCATCCTGGCAAAAAAGGCGCCGCAGTTGCGGCATGACAAGGCGTTGTCCAGCTGGCTCTTTCAGGTGACACGGCTGACCGCGAACAATTTTTTGAGGACTGAAATTCGGCGCCAACGGCGCGAACAGGAGGCTTACATGCAATCGGTCCTGACTGAATCCCGCGGCGATGAGCTATGGCCGCATATCGCGCCCCTGCTGGATACAGCCGTGGCAGCACTCAACGAAAAAGATCGCCGCGCCATTGTGCTCCGGTTCTACCAGGGCAGAAGTTTGCGTGAGGTGGGCGTTGCGTTGGGAGGCAATGAGGAAAGCGCCAAAAAGCGCGTTATGCGGGCTTTGGAAAAATTGCAGCGATTTTTTTTCAAACGCGGTGTTCATTCGACAACGACCGTCATTGCCAATGCCATTTCCGGAAATTCGGTGCAGACCGCCCCGGTGGCCCTATCGGTTGCCGTGATGGCAGCGGTGACGGCCAAAGGCGCGGTCGCTTCCGTTTCCACCCTGACACTTGTGAAAGGAGCGTTGAAAATTATGGCATGGACAAAAACGAAGAATGTAGCCGCAGGGTGCGCCCTGGCGCTCCTCCTTACGGTCGCGGGCGTTGTTGCATTCGATGGTTATGACGCGTGGCGTGTGTCACATTTGCCGGGTATCCAGGGTTCGTGGGAGGCAAATATGCTCCTTAGCGATGATGGTATCCGCGCCAATGAAGCCGCCAGATCGCATGTGGTGTTGACCCTGGTCAAAACGAACGGCGGATATACCGCAACCACCGACTGGATGGAACTCGGACGAAAGAGCATTTCGATGGGCAAGGTTACATACGATTACCCATATCTCCGCCTCCAACGGAGTCCGAGGGCCATTTGGGAATTGAGAATAAACGCGGATGTAACGCAAATGGTGCTCGACAATACATCAGCCTGGAACCGGGGGCCGGCATTATTTTTGCGAACCTCGTTACCGGATACGGCTCCTGCGCCGCTGACGGAAACACAGTTCGCGCCCGGTGACGGCTCAAGTTTAGAGGGTTACTGGGACGGCGAATTTGATTTGGATTTGCAAAAGTACCTTTTGACGGACCAGACCGTGCCTGGCAAGGATGCGATGCCGCTGAATTTGAAAATCGCAGAACCGGGAAACGGAGAATTTCGCGGGGAGATTGGCGTGCCGGAATACGGGCTCACGCATTTGCCGGTGTCAGGACATTACCAGGGCTCGATGGTCAAATTTGCCGACAATATTCAGCATGGTTTGTTCCAGGGAGCTTTGAATCAAGACGGCACAGAGTTGATTGGCTCATGGACTACCGCGGGCAAATCCATTCCGGCAAAGTTCAAACGCGCTGACTACCGTGCCGAACACCTTCTGGACGACGAAAAGGATTTTTCGTCCACCGACCCCGGCGAATTGCAGGGCCATTGGAAGAGCTTCCTGCCAACGCCAAAGGGAAAGCCATGGACTCCTGTGTCGCTGGATATCGCAAAAATGCCCGACGGCTCGTGGTCTTCCACCTTGACCTTCCCTGACTCCGTTGAATCCTTCGCTCCCATTCCTACAACCGACGCCAAGTACGATCCAACAAACGTTCACCTGGGCTGGAAATGGTGGCCAATCGTCTTTGATGGAACATTGAAAAATGGCAAACTCGTCGGTACCTGGATTGGTCCCAGCAAAATCCCCCACCCTTTAACTTTTGAAAGGACTGGCGCGCAATAAACTGCCTTAGCGTCACAATATGAAACCGGCCCTGAAAATAAATAGGACCCGCAGACAGGCGTTTACCCTCATTGAGCTGCTGGTCGTCATCGCGATCATTGCGATATTGGCTGCACTTTTGTTTCCGGTCAATGTGGCTGAAAGCAAAGCTCAGCGGACCGTTTGCATGAACAACGTTCGCCAGATCAATCTGGCCATCCAGACGTATTGTGATGATTTCAACGGGGAGCCGCCGGTTGACATGGTAGCCCGGTCCCACGCCAAAGACATTGGTGAATATGGTTTCGCAAGTTTTATCAGTTACCGGCAGTTGATTCATCAATATGTCGGTCTGGGAAAACGTCCGTCGCCCAAAGACAAAATCTTCGCCTGCCCGGCCGATACTTTCTCTTACGACGTGATCAACGATTCGCTGGCCGTTTCATACGATCCGATGCCATACCACGAAAATACTAATGCGTTGTATACCAGCTATTGTTTCAACGGCGGCCTCACGAATCTATTCAGCATTTACACGAATTACTCCGGCCTGGCCGACAAACGTTTCAGCGCGATTCGGGAGCCGTCCCGCACTGTCCTGGACTGTGAAATACCCGCCCTCTTTCCTTTTTCATGGCACGACCGCGGGAAGGCATCGGCGTTTGGCGCGGTCCTGTTCAATAACGGCGCGGTTCTCTTCGATGACGCCAAAAATGTGGTTGGTTTTGCGGACGGCCACGTCAGCTATATCAAAATCTTTTGGAATCCCACGCCGGTTGAGCCGGGCGCCTGGGCTTTGGCAATTCAATATGACCCTCCCGCCGGTTACGATTACAAGTGGAGTGCGAATTGATTGGCCGTAGTGCGTGGTGCGTCAGGAATTCACCGGCCTCCTCACGCCATACTTGACGGACCACGCGACGCGCATCACGGACGGCATTGGTAGCTTGTGTTCAAAAAATCCCGAATGACGAATGGGACAATCTTTGATATTCTAAGATTGAATGATTGAGACGCGGCACTTGCGGAAGACCTTCAAAGGGCAGATGGTCCTGGATGACGTCAACATCCGGATTGAGAACGGCGCGTCGGTGGCCATCATTGGGCGCAGCGGCGGCGGCAAGAGTGTCCTACTCAAACATCTCATCGGACTCATGCAGCCGGATTCGGGAGAAGTGCTCATTGATGGCGAGAATATAGTGGGCATGAACGAGCGCCAGTTATTGCGGGTTCGCCGGAATTTTGGGATGGTCTTTCAGAATGCGGCGCTCTTCGACTCGATGAGTGTCGCCGAGAATATCGCGTTCGGCCTGCGACGCCATGAACATTTGAGCGAGGCGGAAATCGCCAGGAAAGTGTCGTTCGCGCTCGAAGTGGTGGATTTACCGGGAATCCAAAACAAGCAGCCGGCTGAGCTTTCGGGGGGTATGAAAAAGCGCGTGGGCCTGGCCCGGGCAGTGGTCTATGAACCCAAAATCGTTCTCTACGACGAGCCCACGACCGGTTTGGACCCGGTTGTCTCAGACAGCATTGATGAACTGATGATGGCTGTGCGCGACCGTCTGCATGTCACCACGGTCGTCGTCACACATGACATGCGAACGGCCCGCCGCCTCGGCCAGCAAATCATGATGCTGTATCGCGGAAAGATTCATGCCAGCGGTCCCCCCGACGAAATTTTCGACTCGCAGGATCCCATCGTGCGCCAATTTGTCGACGGCATCGCCGATCCGAAGGAAAGCCTGGTGATGCAAAGCGAACTTCCAACGGCTTTTATCCGCAAAGTCGGATAAAAAGTCTTTTCATCCGCGCCGTCGGGTCCCTATATTGAATCGAACTCGTCGAAAATAACGCTCAATGGACTGGAACCAATATTTGGCGTCGGCGAGCTGGCTTCGGTCGGCTGGCTGTGTGGTTGCGGCTTACGTGATTGGCTGCTTCACTACCGGTTATTATCTGGTCCGAACCTGGACGGGACGCGATATTCGGGATATCGGCAGCGGGAGCACGGGAGGGCGAAACGTCGGGCGCGTTCTTGGCAAGGCGGGTTTCATCCTCACCGTCGTCGGCGATCTCGGGAAGGGAGCCCTGGCGGTCTGGCTGGCGCGCGCATTTTCCCATGACGATATTTCCACGGCGCTGGCGGTGCCGGCTGTTGTGGCCGGCCATCTTTGGCCGGTGCAGTTGAAATTCCATGGCGGCAAGGGCATCGCTACTTCATTTAGCGCGCTGCTGGCCTTCGATTATCGGCTCGCGCTGACGATCCTGGCAGTATTCGTGATTATGGTCGTTTTCGCTCGCAAGACGCTTTTGCCTGCTATGTTTGCCTTCATTTGCCTGCCGGTCGTCTGTTGGTTTTTTATCCGGGACAATTTCACCATCGGAGTAACCGCCGCATTATCTTTGGCGATTTTGTTTGCGCATCGGCGGAATTTAGGCGAAGAATTTAATACGTTAAAATCCGAACCGCCAAAATTATGAATCAGGAACCATTAGTGTTCAAGGTGGCCACTGAGGATTGGGAATTCGAACAGATTCACCGCCTCAACTACCGGACCTTTGCCGAGGAAATCCCGCAGCACGAAACTTCTCCGTCCCAGCGGCTGGTGGATAAATTCCACCCGGAAAACACTTATTTAGTCTGTTTACAAAATCAAAAGCTGATCGGAATGCTCGCCGTGCGCAGCAGCCGGCCGTTTTCGCTGGACAAGAAATTGCCGAACCTGGATTCCTATCTGCCGTCCGGGCGCACGATATGCGAAATCCGCCTGCTGGCGATTGAAAAGAAATTCCGCGGCGCGCGCGGCGGCCAGGTGCTTCAGGGCATTCTCGCGTTGCTCTGGCAGCACGGAGTCGAAAAAAGCTACGACCTGGCGATTATTTCCGGCACCACGCGGCAATTCAAGCTGTACCAGCACCTGGGTTTCGTTCCTTTCGGCCCGGTCGTAGGCGGTGCTGACGCCCAGTTCCAGCCGATGTATGTCACGCTGGAAACATTTGAGGTAACTGCCCGGGAATTCCTGCGTTCATCGCCCGCGCGCTCGTTTCATCCCAACGCCGTGAACTTCTTGCCCGGGCCGGTCACCGTCCGGCGTGAAGTCCGCCGGGCGTTTGAACAGGCGCCCGAATCGCATCGCGGGGACAGCTTCAAGAAAGACTTTCAATCAACCAAACAGGCCCTTTGCGAATTGGCGCGCGCGAAAAACGTCGAGCTGTTTATGGGCTCGGGCACCCTGGCCAATGATATCGTCGCAGCCCAATTGTCGCTTTTGGGCGGACGCGGACTGGTTTTGAGCAATGGCGAATTTGGCGACCGCCTGATCGACCATGCCACGAGGATGGGCCTAGACTTCGACACGCTCAAATTCGACTGGGGAGAACCGATCGAACCGGGCGCTGTTGGCGGAAAGATTGGCGGCAAATCAGCTTATTCGTGGCTTTGGTGCGCCCATTGCGAGACGTCAACCGGGTTCATGGCGGACCTGAGCGCGCTGAAACAGTTGTGCGCTCAAACGCAGACACGCCTTTGTCTTGATTGCATCAGCACCGTGGGCGCGGTGCCGGTGGATTTGAGCGGCGTTTATCTCGCATCCTGCGCGAGCGGCAAGGGATTGCGCGCTTATCCGGGCCTGTCCATGATTTTCTACAACCACGATATCGCTCCCCATGGCGCTTCAAAATTGCCGCGTTACCTTGATTTGGATTATTACGCCCGACAGGACGGCATCCCCTTCACGTTTTCTTCCAACCTTCTGCACGCGTTGCGCGCGGCAGTCAGGCGCGTCAATTGGGAAAAGCGGTTTTCGGACATCGAGGAACTTTCCACATGGCTGCGTGAAAGGCTGATTGAAAGCGGTTTTTGTTTGATTGGCAACAGTGCCCCATCTTCACCGGCGGTGATCACCATTCAATTGCCGGCGGATGTTAGTTCCGCGAAATTTGGGGGTGCAATGCAAGAGGCGGGCTACCTGCTGAGTTTCAATAGCGAATATTTGCGGCGGAGAAATTGGGCCCAGGTCTGCTTGCTGGGCGAATGCGCCCGCGAAAAGGTCGTCGCGCTGGCCAATTCGATGAATCGCGTTTATTCAAAGCTAAACCCGGATGCCGACCGCGTCGCCAAAGCCCGGACTTAGGCAATTCGCGCAGCTTATTTTAGAACGTGTCGCGTGGTGCG
>DASXFM010000297.1:0-10692 GCA_036489615.1 Verrucomicrobiia bacterium
CGAAGGATTAATTTCTATTTCCAAACCGTGACTGCTCTTGTCAATTCCCGTTCTTATGTCGTGTGTGACCGAATTTGCGGAGCATATCGCGAATTTCGCGCGAGCGTGGGGGTTTGCTCAGGATGCCGTCCACTTCCACGGGGCCGCTGCCGTCTTCCTTCATAAATGCGCCCCAACCGGTCAGCATCAGAACCGGCGTACGAGGCGATTCGAGTTTGATGGTTTTGGCCACCTGGCGCCCGTCCAGGTAAGGCATGCCCAAATCGGTTATCACCAGGTCAAACGGTCGATTCCGTTCCGACGCAATGCGAAATTCATCGAGGCCGGATTGTCCATTGTCGCTCAGGACCACTTCATGGCCGTCCCGTTCCAGGATTTCCTTCAATAATTCACGCAGCAGCGATTCATCATCAATGCACAGGATCTGCATCGGATCGACTTTTGTGCCGGCATCCTTTTCCGGTTCGGCTGAGGGCACGTTGACGCGCACCGGGAAAACCAGGCGGAAGGTCGTTCCTTTGCCCGGTTCACTTTGAATTTCAATGCTTCCGGCATGGCGTTCCATGACGCCATAAACCATGGCCAGACCCAGGCCCGTCCCGCGTTTGCCCTTGGTGGAGAAGAATGGTTCGAGACATCGCTTGCGTGTTTCTTCGTCCATCCCGGTGCCGGAGTCGGTAATTTCAATCACGGCTTTCAAGGGATATTTGCCGCCTTTGTCGCCGCCCTCATTGCGTGCAGCGCGGGTGCTAATGGAGATTTTGCCGCCATTGGGCATCGCGTCTACCGCGTTCAAGACCAGATTGGTAATGGCCTCGCGAATTTCGCTCTCGATGCCGGCCAGCCGGGGTATGTCTGCCGCCAGCGCCGTCTGAATTTCAATCGTAATTCCATTCGATTGTGGAATGTCCCGCCAGCGCGGCCGCGTCATATCCACCACCTGCTCGACCAGTGTATTCAGGTTGAGCTGCTGCAGAGACTCGTTCACCTCGCGCGTGCGGTAAAACTCTCGCAGCCGCGCGACGATGTGGGCGATATCCTCACCCGCCGTGCGGATGTGCCCCAGATACTTTTTGGCATCCGGTTTCAGGCCATAATCGCCCCTGAGAATAAGGTCCGCGAACCCGATGACCGGGGACAGCGCGTTGTTGACATCGTGGGCAATGCCGCTGGCCATTTGTCCGAGCGCCTTGAGACGTTCCTGTTGCAGGACAGTCGCCTGGGTGCGCCGCAATTCGTTGTAGGCTTTTTCCAGGTCGGTGTGCAGGCGCGCCTGGTGCGCCGCCAGCGCGACGTGCTCGCTCAACATCCTCAGAAACTCGGCGTCACCGCTGCTGAAACCTTCCGCCTGCAGCCGGGCCGCGATCAGAATGCCAAACAGTTTTTCCTCCACCATCAGCGGCACCGCCACAGCTGAACGCCAGCCAACGGCCGCCAATCCTTCAATGAACGCAGACTTCCATTTAAGCGTATCGGATACATAGACCGTTTGGCCGTTGGTACACAGTTGAAAATCGGTGTCCGCCAGCGGCAGGACACTGCCCTTGTGCAAATCAAATTTTTTCCCCAGCGCCGAATTTTTCACGGACAGCGCGGCGACATTCAAAGTTTGTTTGCCGGAGTCGAATAATGCGACCGTGCCCATGTCAATGCCCAGGTGTTGATCGAGTTCGTGCAGGACCACGTGCAGGATGCTGTCGGTGTCCTGGCGGTCGGAAATGGCCTGGGTGATTTGGTTGAGCAGACTGATGCGCGCAAATTGTTGCTGCAACGCCGCCTCGGTGCGCCGGCGTTCGTTGATTTCGTCACGCAAACTGCGCGTACGCTCCAACACACGCGCTTCCAGTTCATCGTGCGCTTTCTGAAGCTTCGAGTCGCGGTCCTGAATCTCACCGAGCATGTCGTTGAAGCTGTCCACCAACTGGCCCAGTTCGTCGCGCCCGTGCTTGGAGACACGCACTGAATAATTTTTTTCCGCCGCCACGGCGCGAGCTGTTTCGGCAAGGTCGAAGATCGGACGGGTAATCACTCGCTGGAGCAGTGACGAGAGGAACAAGGTGACCACGGATGAAGCGGCCATGAACAGGATGATGATTCCCGCGTAACGAACCTCACGCTGGTGGAGTTCGCCCAGGTCCGATTCCAAAAACACAGAACCGACCACCTGGCCATCCAGATTGATCGTATGAAAAACAATGAGCCGGCCAGGCTCGAACCGCTCGACATCCGGCCTCATTGCGCTGGTATCCGGATGAACGGGAATGCCTTTCGCCCGGAGAGTGAGATTGTTTGTTGGATAGGTTACGAAGATATTTCCGGATTGGTCATATAACGCAGCAGCCACGATATGCTTGCGGTAGATGAGCGGCTTTAGTTTTTCACCAGCGTCTTTCTGGTCGTTAAACGACAAAGCTGCCGTGCTTCCATCGCCAATGAATTGAGCCAGCGTCAACAGGTCATTCTTCATCGTCAGACGGAAGATGGCCAACTCGTAGGCGACAAACCCTCCCGATACCAGCAGAAGCGCGACGGTGCTGGCAATCATGGTGATTGCGGTCAACTTCCGCTTAATGGGAATATCCTGTAATACCGGCACAATTGTCCTGTTTCCGGGAATGCTGTCTCAAATCAGGACGCTTTTCTGCGTTCAGGCAGCAGTTTCCCGCTTGAAATCGAGCATTTCCGGCTCGAATCAAGCAATTTTCATTCCGATTTTCGCGAACGGTGATGGTTATAGTTGGGGAAATGTCAAAAATTTGGAATGCAACGAATCTCGCGACGCCGCTGTCCCTTCGAACTTCTACTTCACGCTCAAAGCAAGGCTGAGCAGCTTCGAGCTGATGTTTAAACCTTCGGATTTTGCGGCCGAATTGTTAATGTCAAAGCGGACCTTTTGGTTAACGATTCGAAGATCAATCATCCCGCCGACGGCAATGAAATTGTCCATTTCGCTCACGGTCAAAGTGTTGGCGCTGCCGAGGGTAGAAATGATCTTCGAGAGGTGGCTTTTTTCCGAGTCGCTAATAAAGAGGACCTGACAGTGGGTTGCATCAGCCAATGAAGAGCACTCCTTGAATTGCAGGGGATGACCACCTACTACCTTGCCGTTAATCGCCTGCGCGAGGTCCGTGCCAAACCTGTTCTTTCCCAGAACGCCAATAATCATGGGCGAAGAAGCGTCGGCGAACGCCTGGGTGGGCCAATCGACAAAGCGGGCAAAATTATAGATAAACGCCGCCTCGATCTGATATTTCGTGGGCTGGGAATCTTGTGCCTCGCAATGGGAAGCGACCGTGAAAATCACGCTTAAAAGCAGAACAACGGCGTTTATCGCGCATTTTCTCATCAATCAGGCATCCTGAAAGATTGCCATCATAAATATTTGATATTACGGCATTTATTGCTTGCGACGCCACTGTGGACGGCCACAATTTCCGTCTCGGCGCACAGAATGGCAGTTACAGGCTTAAAAGCTGCTCGCGTCATTTGAGACGCATCAGATGAAATTTGTCAACGACAACTACATTTCGGCTTGCGCATGAACCAAAGAAAATCTCTTTTGGGATGCCAGCCTCTATGCGCCTCGTTGGTGCGGTACATTGCCGCCGTTCTGCTCCTCCTGGCGGTCGCCGCCCGCGCCGATAATTCCACCAATCAGATCGCAGCGACTGCGGTCAACGGCACCAACCAGTCTCCGAACCTGACGGATATGTCACTGGAGCAGTTGATGCAAATCCAGGTGCCGGTAGTCGAAACAGCCTCGAAATTCGAACAGAAAGCGACGGAAGCGCCCGCGGACGCCACCGTGATTACGTCTGACGAGATTAAAAAATACGGCTGGCGGACCCTGGGCGATCTGCTTGAGACCGTGCCTGGTTTTTATATCTCGTACGATCGCGATTATAGCTATGTAGGCGTGAGCGGCGTTAACCTCGGTGACGCCAATAACCGAATTCTCCTGTTGGTAAACGGGCACCGGATCAATGACAATCTTGACGATAGCGCCCAGGTAGATTCCTCGTTTATCCTGGACATGGATTTAATCGATCGGGTGGAAATCATCCGTGGACCAGGCTCGGTTCTCTACGGCAATAATGCCTTTTTCGCGGTGATCAACGTCATTACACGCCAGGGCAAAGATATCAACGGCGTTGAAGGTTCCGGCACTTACGGCAGCTATGACGAAGGCTCCGGCCGCGCCACCATTGGCGGACAGTTTACGAACAGCCTTCAGTTTTTGTTGTCGGGAACGATTTACAATAACAACGGCGTCGGCGATTTGTATTTTCCGGAGTATCAGGCATGGAACAACGGCATTGCGCACCACATGGACGCCGACAATTTCCAAAGCTTTTTTGGTTCGGTCAGCTATTGGGATTTGACACTGGAAGGCGGATATATCAACCGCCAAAAAATCAATCCGACGGCGGTGGAAGCCAGCTCTTTCAATAACTCATTACTCCAATCCATTGATGACCGCAGTTATGTGACCTTGAAATACGCGCATCAGTTCGACGGCGGTTGGGACGTGCTGGCAGACGTTTATTACGATCAGAGTGATAAGGAACTGGACTACCCGTATCCAGCCAACGTCTCCACGGTCCCTTACGGCGGCCCCGAGGCCACTTTTCAACAGGTTCGGGAAATGGGACAATGGGCCGGCCTGGAGGCCCAGGTTAACAAGAAGATTTTTGATAAAGACACCCTTACGTTTGGTGGCGAATATCGAAACGATTTTGAACAGAACCTGAACGTGACCGAAACCGGGGCGGCGTTCGGAACTGCAGCACTGGAAAGCAGTCGTCAAAATTATGCCGTCTTTGGGCAGGCTGACGTGGCGATTTTGGATAACCTTCATGCAAATGCCGGCGTTCGCTATGACGAATATGGAGATTATACCCCGGACTGGAGCCCGCGCGCGGCGCTCATTTACAATCCCTGGCAGCAATCCACCTTCAAGTTTGTCTACGGAACCGCTTTCAGAGATCCCAACATCCTGGAATTGGTATTGGCGGGCGGTAACACGGATGTAAAGCCCGAAAAGATCTCGTCCTACGAATTCATCTATGAACAGGGCATCAATCGTTATCTCCGTTCGTCTGTTATGGCTTATTACAACCACATGGATAACCTGATCGGCCTGGGCGAATCAGCGGTGGATGCCAACTTCAATGCGGAAACCTTTGGCCTGGAACCCTCCCTGGAAGCCAAATGGAAGGATTTTAGCGCCAGGCTCAGCTATAGCCTGCAGCGGACCGAAAACCGCGACACGGGTGCCGGCCTTCCAGATTCGCCAGAGAACATGATCAAGCTAAACTTCAGCGCACCTATTTATCAAAACAAACTGTTTGCCGGCTTGGAAGTCCAATACACCAGCCAGAGCAAAACCGAGGTCTATACACCTCCTCCACTATTCCCACTCGTCGGGTCTGCCACCATAACTCCAGGACCCAATTCACCCGGTTACACCGTCGTTAACCTTACTCTCTTTAGCCACGATCTTTTCATCAAAAACCTCGAGCTTTCTGCCGGTGTGTACAATCTTTTCAACACCAAATACTATGAGCCCTCCTCTGATTTCCATTTGGAACCCTATCTTCAGCAGGATGGAATCAACTTTCGGATTAAGGCAACCTACCGTTTTTAGACGGGTTGGCAGCATTTGAGCTTCTGAACGATCGGAGTTACTCATTTTGGGACACTGGGTGACCATTTTTGGCACAATAGTAGCTGCTTTCTGTCTCGAATATGGAAGCGACAATCAGATTCAAGCGGTTTTGGGCGGGGAAAGCCTTAATTCCCTTGGTTTTTGGTCTATTTATTTCAGTCCAGGCTAATGCCGCTCTTTTGGCTCCAAGCCTCAGTGTCTCACCGTCGACCACCAATGTCCCAAATGGAGACACCGTGACCATCAATATCCAGTCATCTGTCACGGTTGGCGTCCTAAGTTCGATTAGCTGCCAGTTTAACGGTGGCGCGCTTCCGGCCAATGTCAGTTTTACCGCGACCGGCGGCGGCGGCCTTTTGGACTTGGGTGGCAGTGTCAACGCTACATTAACCATCACCAATGTTTCATCGGCATCCGCAGGAACCTATACGTTCTCGGCCTCGACCGTGGGACTTTTGGGTGGCCTTCTCACGTCGACGGCTACGTCCACTGTCAGCGTCCCGCCTATTGTGAAAGCCGTGACCGTCAATTCACAAATGCAGGCAAAAGGGTTTAAAATTCAATTTTCCGCTCCAACTGGCTCGAATCTTGTTATCCAGGCATCGTCCGATATGAAAAACTGGACGTCCGTATACACCAACGTGGTGACCGGGGGAAGCCTGTCCTACACAGATCCTGTGGCCAAGACGCTTTCCTACCGTTATTACCGCGCGAAATTAAAATAATCGCTTAATAACTGATTTATGGCTCAACGAGAATTGCAGACTGTGGGACAGGGTACGCTCCTGAAACAATTGCGGACCCATTTTCTGGAATACGGCCGCATGGGCCTCGTTCTGCTTGATCTTTACCTTCAGGGCCGCGTGCTCAAAGCGCAGAATTTCATTCTCAGTTGCCGGTTGCGCATGTGGGACGCCGTCTTCGTTTATTTTAAAATCCAAATTTTCTTCATCCGGCTTTCCTACGGCTTTCCACTCAGCGAATGCTGGCCCGCCGAAAAATCCCTGCCGCCCGTGGCGTGAATTAGTCCACAGTCGTAAAGTTCACAATCACAGTCGTCGTTCGGTTCAAGACACTGGGCTTTGGTCTAGCGACTTTGGTTCAGCCGCGTCTTGACTTTTTCTTCCTTCAAGCAACATTAAGGCCGGTTATGGAAGCTGGAAGGGAGGTTTCCGCCACTTCATCATCAGCCAACCGGCAGATCTAAGGGACAAAACCCGCCTGCCCAAGTGAAACGTTTTGAGGCATTTCTCAAAGCGCCACTTTTGTTCATTGGAAAAACTATGAATTATCGGTTTTTGAAAAATGGCCCGCGAGTAATCCGATTTACAATTTCATTCATATTGGTCTTTGCCGTTTTCCACAGTCGCGCGCAGGGTTTTTTCGTCGGCGCGCGTGGTGGTGCTTCTTTTGATGGCGATAATGGCCGGCTTCATCAGGCTGAAGTATTTGGCGGGATCAATCTTCCGTGCCGCTGGAAGTTCTATTCAAACTGGTATTTGCGCCCCGGCGCAGACGCCTCCGTCGGCTGGCTTAGTGACGGTGATACGAGCGCGTTCATCGGAACGATTGGACCGCTGGTCGAACTGGGCAAAGGCCAGTTTCCTATTACGCTCGAAGGCGGCGCGGCTCCCACTCTTCTGAGCCGGCACGATTTCAGTTCGCGGGATTTCGGCGACAATTTTCAATTCACCAGCCATATCGGCCTGAATTGGAGAATCACTGACCGCTTTACCGCCGGGGCGCGCATTCAACACATGTCGAATGCCGGCATTACTCACCTGAACCCGGGAGTGAACATGGAGTTTCTTTCGCTGAAATACTATTTCTAAACATTGCCCTCGCCGGCTTGCGTAGTGGCTGATATCAGACCCTCCTGCCTTCGACCAGGCCTCTACGGCAAGGTCACCAGGACTCTGTAAAAGACCTGCGCCGCGGGCGGTTGGGGATCCGTGAACCGCAGAGTCTGGTTCGACGTCAAAGTCCCATTGGTCACGATGCCAGTCCAGGACGGAGATGAAAGACTCAACGCGCGTTGCAGGATGTAGCTGCGACCTGTCAACCCCGCAACGGTCACGAGCAAACCATCGGTTGAGTTGGTCGGGGTCATATTTGAAACATTCACTCTCAAATAGGCATCGGGATCAGTCGGATCTATACCGGCGACGAAATCATAATAATTGTCGAATCCATTGCCATCCGGGTTAGCGGTTGGACCGGCAATCGCAGTATTAGCGGTGTTCGTGCCAAACCAGGAACTCGCCCAGTTGCTGTAGAGCGTTGTGGCTGGAACTGAACTATTGGTGCTTAACCAAATTGCGTGCTGGCCGGAGCCGATGCCGGTAACGGTAAGCCAGTTGTTGGACAATGTATCCGGGACAACTTCACCGTCCATCAGCGCCACTGGATTGGCGGCGCCGAAGGCGGGCAACATCACCGTAGCAATGACGTTCCCGGGGATATTGACCAAAAGCTCAAATTGTCCCGGCGCATTGGTCACTGAAATGGACACCGGCCCGCGAATGGTCGGAATCACCCCCTGGACGTAAGACAGTGTCTGGCCGAGGTGCGGCTGAATCAAAATCTGATTGAAGCCCGCGGCAAGAGGTTGCAGGCCCAACACATAGCGGGCAATCAGATTTCCGGCCGCGGCGCCCCAGGCATGGTTCCAATCTTCATTGGATTTGTCCGCCAGGCTCCACGCTTCATCGGTCAGAGTGGACCCGATATCGATCATGTCCATCCAACTGCGCGGACCGTTTGTGATCATCAGATCCAGCGCCGTGTCCGCATCGCCGGCCTGGAACATCGCTCCAAGCAGATACTGCGCTCCGTACACGCTCGCGGGCATGCCGCCGTTGGCCGCAATCCGGGAGTGAAGATAATCGACGACGGCAACTTCATTGCTGGCTGGTACCAATCCAAATGCCAACGGGAAGAAGTTGGCGTGCGCCGAGGAATGAACCGTGCCGACACCGTCAATGTAACACTGCGAGTTGGCGTTCCAGAAGGTGTCATTGTAGATATTGTAAACCTGATTGGCATCGGCAACATAGGTCGCGGCATCGTTGGTGCGGCCAATGACCGTGGCAATATTGGCCATGATTTGCAGGCAATGGTAATAAAAGGCGTTGTTGACGGAATTCGTCCAATTCAGGTAGCTGCCACTGTTCACGACAAATCCATCACGGTCACTGGCAGGCCAGTCCACAATGTCGGAATTGGTTGCCTGCGGGAAATTCGGAAAGCCTTTCATCAGTCCGTTACCCGTCGCTGCCCAGGTGAAACTGTCCCCCTGAAGCACCGGGTAATATTTGTAAAGCAGGGTCGCGTTGCCGGTCTCAAGATAATCCGCCCAGGCCAGCATGATCATGTGAAACTTCCATTCGGTTGGCCACGTAGGATGAGTCGTCAGGTATTCAAAAGTGCATCGCGGCAGGGTGAAGTCGTTATCCACCGCATACGAACTCATCTGATGAATGAAAGAGTCTGCCTCATACGGCAGGCGCTCGCGATCGCCATCCACGTAAATGCCGTCAAACGTCAGCCATTCCATCGAATTCCGGCAGAGATTCCAGATCTGGTTGAGCGCCGGACTTGAACTGTTGAAACACGCCGCGTTCGTGTTGAATTCGGTTATCAGCCTTTCCTGCACCACGTCCGCGGCTGTGAGCGGCCCGGGGAAGTTGGTTAATTCAAGATAACGAAATGGCATCACCACACCGAACGAGGATGGCGGGCTGATGGCCCGCCCGCTGAAAGAAGGCGGATAGACCGAATAGATGGAATTGCCGTTTTGCAGGGTGAAAGTGGAAACCCCATATCGGACGGTGGCCGGAGGTGACGCGTTCACGGCATAGCCATTGGTCATTTCGCCAAAGCCCGCCTGGACCATAGTGCCGCTGAACGAACCATTTGCCTGGACGGTGGCATACCCAAAGGCGTCCTGGCCAAAGTCAATGAACCAGGTTCCCGGAGCGGTGTTGGTCACCAGCACAGGCGCGGCAGCGACATAGCGCAATGGAGAACAATTGGCCGAACCGGCATCGGGTTGCTGGTAAATTACTCCCGAGGTCGTCAGGGGGTTGGATAGTTGACTGGCAGTATTGAATTGCTGGATACCGGAAAAGGCGCCGATTTGCCCGGCACAGCTTACCGTCTGTACCCGCCAAAAATAATGCGCATTGGGTTGCAGGGCCGAACCGGCGTAAGGAATGTTGATCGAATTGGAAGTGAGAATCCAGCCGGAGTCCCACATATCGCCGGTGCCTGCATCAGCGAGCGCCTGGCTCGATGACACAATCAAATGATAACCCGCCTGGGAATCGTTGCGGAAAAATGGCTGGTAATCCCAGCAAAACGCGGGACTTTCCGCAGTGATGACGGTCTGTTCAGGATGGTCCAATAATTCACATAACAAGCCTGAGACGCTATTGGTCCGCACCGGACCCAGGGGCAGGACTGCAACTGTCAAAGTGACGGGACTACTGATGTTCGTCTGACTGCCCAGTCCAGGCGGGTTGTTTGACGCCACCAAAAAATAATTGCCCGCGTTAGTGAACTGCGCACTGGCGATCGAGCAGGTGTCATTTGTCGCCCCGGCAATCGGCATACCGTTAAAGAACCATTGATAGCCGATCGGCTCGCTTCCGACGAAGGAAGCTGACATCAGAACTGAGGCGCCGGCATAAACCCCTGACGGATTGATCGTCGTGTTATTCATCAAAACCGGCGCGGACGCGCCGGCCAGGTTCACCGTGACAATGCTGCTCGTGGCCGAACCACTACTGTTGGAAGCCACGAGGTCAAACCGGTAATTTCCGGGCGAGAGCCCCGTCGTATTGAGGGTATATGAATTTGTGCCGGCCGCTGGAATATTCGTAAGAACGCCGCCCGAAGCTCCATCTGTTTGCCAGGAATAATAGAGCGGTCCATTACCGGAAACCGGAGCGTTCAAGGTGACCGATGTTCCCGCATAAACCGGATTTTCGGCAGGGCTGATGAATGGCATCCCTATGGCGGGC
>DASXFM010000312.1:0-2979 GCA_036489615.1 Verrucomicrobiia bacterium
CCCGCTATCCAGGTCAATCGTCCCGGCATTGGTCAATATCCCGTAGAGCGGATAATCAGAGCCATTCACCCCCGCCAGTACCAGCGTCCCGTTGGTTGCAATCGTCACATTGGCTGAGTTTCCAATTTGGCCGCCCGTCCAATTTATCGTACCCACCAATGTATTCGTACCGGCTAAAGTTCCGCCGTTTAGATTGAATTGACCATTTGATTCAATCGTTGCCATGCCGTTGAGGGTGAACGTGTAGTTTCCGAGGGAAAATGTCTGCGCCCCACTGCTGCCGCCCAACACCATACCTGCGATGGCGGCATTCTCATCGAATGCGACGGTGTATGTCCCGGGTGCCGAGATGACCGCAGTATTGGTGGGCCCGGGAACCTGGTTTGGGCTCCAATTCGCCGCTACGCTCCAGTTTCCACCGGCGGTATTCGTCCAGGTGATGGTTTGGGTGTGGCCGGTCATTACAGTCAGGCCCATAAATAAAAGAGCGAGCAGGGCTTTTTTCATTTGTCCTGAGACGCCGACCACTATAGGCCTCCAGATCGCGAGAGGCTGCCTGTGAAATGTTATTTCTGGTGAGAATCGCAATTTTATGGCGGAAAACATATCTGATTTAGTTTTACCTTCTGGTGAAGTCATCCCCGGCTCCTTTTGACTTCACAGTTGCTCAACTCTACTGATTCGGCTCATGCATAAATTATAGTAATGTAAATGTCAAGATAGATTTAATAAAATGGGTAAATACATTGAGAAGCATCGCTTAACGAAAGCTCTAGTGTAAGGTGCTATGCTTGAGCTAGTTCTGGCTGGCCCGGCTCATGGGGCGGGAGGAATGGCTGAGGAAGTAAGGGGAAGCGCCGTTTGTTCAGGGCGAAGGCCGCTTTTAAAGTGTCTCTAAAAAGGCCCAGGGGGGATCTGCCTCCTTATTTGTATTTCACTGTAAGCACGACGATGGCGTCGGCGGGGACGGTGTAATCAAATTCATGGCCGATATTGGTCAATTTTGAAACGACCGGGACGACGCTGGTTGGATCATCGATCGAATTAGTGGCATCGGGCGGCGCGGTGAGCGTCACGGCGGTGCCACGGGATTTGACGTGAACCCCTTGGATATCCACTCTCAACGTCTGCGATGTCGGGAGGGCGTTGACAAGCTTAATGATGATAGTTTTCTTTTTCGTATCTTTAGTCACCGAATCAAAAAGGCTCGAATCACTAAGCCCGGCTTCGGGAATTTGGTTACCAAAATTATTGGCAAACATTTTGATGGCGTAATAACTGGGCGAACCGTAGCAATGGAGCGTATCGTAGCCGATGAGATTCGGACGCCATTGACGCGCGCCGGGATTTACGTTCACCAGGAGCGGGGCATAGGATTGCATTTGGACCAGGTCGTTGTTTCGTTCCATTCCCGTCATCCAGGCAGCGTCGGCCAGCGCCGCTTCCATATTTGGAGTTGGCGGCAAAGCGGATGAACGGCCGTCCCAGGGCGGAAATGAAGTTTCGTAGGACGCCCATTCTCCGACGAAGATCTGTGGTCCGTGACGATCGTATCCGTTGAAATGGTTGGCATCATCAAAAAAGGTCTGAACGTTGCGGTAATAGTGCTCGTCGAACAGGTCGGGATTGCATGACCGAACACGAAGCCGCGCGTCGGCGTCGTTCCCAATGGTAGAGATGCACTTGAGTTCGGGGTACGTGTGCTTGATGGCCGCGTAGAATTGGGTAAAGCGTGTGTCGTAAGAGCCGGACCGGTCGAACCAATCTTCGTTGCCGATTTCCACGTAATGCAGCGGGAAGGGTTTGGGATGTCCGTCTTTGGCCCGTTGCGCTCCCCATTGCGTCGATGTGGAGCCGGTCACATATTCAATCTCATCCAATGCATCCTGGACATAGGGTTCCAGATCGGGGCCAGGATTGACGTGCGTGCCATTCAGCGAATAGCCGGCGTAAACGGCCAGCACCGGCTCAGCTTTCATGTCCTCGCACCATCGCAGGAATTCGAGCAGGCCCATTCCGTCAGAGGAGCGATATCCCCAGGGTCCGTTATGTCCCGGGCGATCGATGGACGGGCCGACCGTCTTTTTCCAATCAAAATGAGTGGCGATGGTGTCTCCCTCCAGGAAGTTGCCGCCGGGCAGGCGCAGAAATTTGGGATTCATATCAACGAGCATCTGCAGGAGGTCCTTTCGAAAACCGTTTGGCTGGTTGTGCCACGTGGGTGGAAAGAGCGAAACGAAGCCAAGCCAGATTGTGCCCGGCTTTTCCACGCTCAAAAGAAAATGCGCTTTGGTCGTGGGCGTGAAGCGTCGCCCGGTTTCGAGCGTGACCTGATACTTTTGCCAGTCTGTAGAAAGGTGCGAGATCCGTGCTTGCGCATAGACTCGACCGTCGACGTCGCTGACGATACTGACAACGACCGGACCGGAACTGCGTCGCGATGCCCGGGCATAGAAGGAGGCGTGGTAACGGGTGGAAGGAAAGACAGGGATGCCAAAATACCCGGCGTTGGCGATACCAACCGGAGCATCCCCCGAGGCTGTGGTCACATCCAACTTAAGTGTTACTTTGCCATTGTATGTTTCATTGGTGTCCAGCGCCATGGTTGCGCCAGCACCGTTGTTTTGCACGAGGGACCAGTATTTGGGAGTTAGGTTATCATCCAAGAAGGCTCGATTTTGGATCAGTTCGGCATACAGGCCGCCGTCGTAGCTGTGATTGATTTCCTCGGTCATCAGCCCGTAAAGCCTGGGGCTTGCCGGTTTAAGGTTTTTTTTCGCCTGAATGGTGAGGACTGGTTCCGCCACGGCAACTGAGACAACACAAATGAGCAAAAGGCTGAGCAGCGATTTCTTCATATGCCCGGAAGGATTTCCACAGTTTATAAATCGGTCCATGAATTTAACAAAACCATGTTGCGTTATTTCTAGCTCCTGGACGCCGATAGTGTCGGAATCGCCGCAAATCGTCAACGGCGAA
>DASXFM010000459.1:0-17752 GCA_036489615.1 Verrucomicrobiia bacterium
CGCAATTCGCGGGGGTGTTGGAGAGAAGATTGATCCCATAAAGTACGGACCAGTTCGTGGGCAGCGCCTTCATAAACCCCGCAAATGTGTCCACCTCGGACGGTGTGATGGGAGCCGTGTTCGAAATCCCGCCCCATCCCGTTGTGTCGACGGTGCCGCCGCCGATACGCAGGACAGCCGGCCCTATCAGGCTAAACAACTTCACCAGCGGGACGTTGTTGGAGGTGAAAAAACCGTTGGCGATTTCCACTTTCTCATAGCTCAACCCGCCGAACGCCGGGTTTAGCGGCAGGCCGGTGTTCGTGGGCGAGAAGTGTACCGTGGCATTGATCGTGTTGGTCGTGGGGCCCGCGCCCACGGCTTGAAGGGTCAGATAGTTCCAGTGGAGATTCGTGGGAGCACCCAGGCTGGTTTGGGTGAGCCCAACCGCGCCGATGGGCGGGTTACTGGAATAGTTCGTGGTGTACCCCATTTGCACACCATTCACGTAGGCGCTGATGGACCATTGATTGCCGGTCGTATTCAAGATCACCTGCGCAGTGAGGGTTTGGGGACCCGGGCTGAATCCGGTCCCGACATAGATTTGCGGAGTGTTTCCTCTGGGCCCGGTGAAATACTGCACGTTCCCGCTGGATTCAGTTAAAATCTCAAAATCATAACCATTGACGGGGCTGTCGGCGAATCGTCCGTTGCCCACAGGCTCATTCATTGAGTCGTTTTGCGCAAAACCAAATCCGATCCAACTGCCGGGACTGCCGGTGAAAGTGAGCGAAGCGGTTAAGGTGTAAACAAAACCGGACTGCGGACTAAATGGCAAAAGCCAGCTGTCCCCGAGGGTTGAATTGTCAGTGCCGTTGGCCTGCAAGTCGCCGGTATCGTTGGCTCCCAGCACATCATTCCAGGTTGCCGAACTGGCCCCGCCGGCGTAGCTGTTGGCCACTGTGGGCGCCGTTCCATTAATATTCACGGCGCCGCCGTTAAAGGCATTGGAATAGACCATTTGCGCGTTTCCAATGGAACAGCAGAACAAAGCGATCGCACACGCCAAAACCAGGGTTCTCATCTTCTTCATACTTCGACTTCGATTTTCAGAGAGACGATAATAGCATATAAATGGTTAGAAATCAGTCGCCCAATTGGGTGGGGGGGGCACAGGCGTTGAAACGTTAAAATGTTGAATCGTTGAATCGTGGTGGCCCGCGTTTGTTTGACTTCGGCGCGGCGGGGTGCCTGGGTGCGGTGGGTAGGGTTATGGGACAGATGCGACGAATGGGACGGACGGGAGCGAGGTTTGGTGGCAGCCAAAAGCCTGACGTGCGATATGAACTGTGGAGTGAAGTTTTAGGCCGTTACACATGTTACATGGTTCATTACCAATGACTTAAAGTGTTACAAGCCCCGTTACAAATTGTCTGGAGCCTGTTACATTGTTGATTATCAACTGCTTAGGGCGTTACGCTAACGATAGCGGCCAGTGATGACGGTGGCGGAGTTCATGAATCATTCGCCGTCGGCAGCGAGGACGGCATCCGTTACTTTCATCATGGGCATTTTGCCGAATTTTTCCATGTAAAAGGCGGTGTGATATTTTTCGCGGTTCGGTTCCTGGGACGCGCGGTAGCGGAGCAGTTCTTTCCACGCTTCTTCGCCGTAGGCGCGGGTGCGCTCGAAATCGTCGTCGAAAAAGGCGGTTCCCCATTCTTTGCCGAAGCGGGCGTGCTGGATTTCGTCGGCCCAATCGTAATCCTGGAACAGTGTCATGAGCCGATCTTTGAACACGTCGCGGCATAGCTGCCATTCGTGTTGTTTGCCGCTTTTTGCCATGGCGCTGGTTTCGACGCCCAGGGCAAGAAACGCGTAGGCTTTGGCGGGCGGCTGGCCGCGAAACATTTCGTATTCGGCCGTGTAATGCGGTGTGGCGCGCCAATCGATGCCGTGTTTTTCCAACGCGACCTGGCCAAAGGCGGCGTGGCGGGCCTCGTCCCAGGTATGCCGCGCGAGGGTTCGATAGAAGCCCCACGGCATCTCCGTGGTTTCATACATGACGGCGGCAATCATCTCGGCGGCGGTCATCTCTTCCTGCCGCATTTTCATCATCTCGCGGAACGCATTCTCGGCGTCGGTCAATTTCTCGTCCAGGCAACCGGGCAAACGATAGTGGAGGGACGGGCCGAAGTCATCCGGTCGGGCCGATTTGGGCGGCAGCGTGTAGGGCGTGGTCGAGCGCCATCGGCGCGCTTCGACTGCTCGCGCGGGAGATGGTGATTGTCCGGCGAATCCGCCAATTTTTTCCAGCAGATCACGCAAATTTTGGGTGTATTCGCCGGCTTCGGTGCGTTGTGCGCTCGTGACGAAGCGGGTAATCAAGGCTTTGCCCAGCGCGATTTGCTCCTCCATTTCGAGGCACAGGAATTTCAGAATGCGGACGGTGGGATAATCCACCAACGGTTGTGTTTCTTGAAGATGCGCCTGGATTGAGGCGAGCAGTTCAGGGCGCACAATTTCGTAAACGCCGAGCAGATATTCCGCGTCGGTGCGGCAATGAATCGCTTCATCCAGGAACAATGCCAGCACGGCGTCGGGCGCGGTTTGCGCCTGATTTTCGGTCACACGGAGTTCTGTGATCCGATCGAGCAAGGTCGTCGCGTGTTCCGCGTCTTCAAACAAATGCCGGGAAATCGCCAGCTTGAGTTCCCATTCCTTGCGGGCGGGAAGATGTCCGGCGCCGGTCAGTACCAGCCGGCGAAGGACGTATTGAAAACGCCGCAGACGGGCGGCGTTGGTCTTGACGTCAATGGAGCTTTCGCATGTCGCGCGCTGAATTCCCGCGTAGGCGATGGCATCATTTATTTCCGCCGGTGTCGTGCTTTTCATAAAAATTGAACGTGGCCGTTTGATTGTCTAAAAAATGTGGCGCTCATTCACGGCGCCAAAGGGAACGGCGTCGTGGAGATGTTAATTTCGGCAATCATCGGAACGCCTCTGGACGTCTGAGTGGCTTCCAGGCGTACGTAACGCGCTTTTTGCGCCGGCCAGGAGGTTGTTTTGGTGGCAATGGTTGGTTTCCACTCGCCCGTGGCGGCTTCTTGATAGTTTTTCCCGTCGCGGCTCAAGTAAATGGTATAGCGGGTGATGAAATTTTCGCCGCCATCATTTTTGCCGGTGATTGCCGGCTTGCAGGCCAGTCCCTGCACCGTTCGTTCGCGGCCCAAATCCAGTGTGAGGGATTGCGGCGACGGAACCGAGGAATTGGATTCAGGCCGCCACGAAGTTTCCGGGCGGCCGTCAATCGCGTTTTGCGCTGAAAAAATCTGGCCGCGATCATTCGCGTCGTGCTCGCTGCTCGCGGCAACGGTCATTGCGGAATGAGGAACAAACACCGGCCATGCCGCGGTTTTGACAATGCGCACGTTATCAAATTCCCCATGTTGCCACGCGCTGACGCGCAATCCAATTTGGCCGGTCGTGTGGCTATCGTCGCGGATGGTCGCAAGCATTTTGCCATCGTCCGAGGCGATAAGATTGTCGCCGATAAAATGGAGCGCGAGCCGGTGCCATTGATTTAGTCCAAACGGCGCGTTTGTGCCTGAAGCCAGAATAGTGTCTTTCGCGGCGACGTTTTCCGTAAACAGTTTCCAACTGCCTGTGTCGCAGATTTGTAAATGATAACCGGCGGCGCTGTGCTGCTGGCTTTCGATTCGACCGAGCAATTCCACGTAACCGGGTCCTTCGAGCAATGCATCCGCGCTTACCTCGTAATCGCCCCACCAGCGCGGGTCGCCCATGATCGTCGTGGGCGGCATCCTGGTGCCGTGCCACAGAACCGGTTCTTGCGTAATCATCTGACGATAACAATGTCCGGGCCGGCCTCCGCCGCAGGGCGCGATTTCAAAACGGCCATGCACGTCAGAAAAATATTTAGCGGGCCATCCCGGTCTGGCGTTTTCAAAATCTTCCTCGTACGGCAACGGCATCAGCGCATCGGCATCCGCGAGTGATTGCGCGCCGCCTTTGTGCTGGCCGCTCGTCGTTGACAGTGTGTAAATATGGCCGGGCGCAATCGTGACCCGGTAGCGGCCATTTTTCGGCTTAATCCGGCCAACATGAACAAAATTGGCCGCGTCATTTTTTGAACGCAAATCAGTGGACCAAAATTGAACGGCACCGTTGTTGAGGCCGCCCGTTACATTGAATTCCAGGGTTTCCGGCGCGGTGAGATCGACAGTTTCAATCACCATCGTGTAGCTCTTTCCGTTCGGGTCGCGAAGGGTGACGAAGCTTGCGCCGCCGGTGGTGTAACCGCAGGCATCATCCAGATACCGCCAGCCGGGCTGCGTGAATTGCGTCATGTGCGCGTCCACCCAGATAATTTTGCCGACGTCGTAGTAGCCTGACCAGGGGCGGTCGGCCAAAATCATTCCGGTTCCGGCGCAGGGAAAACTGGCGTACATTGCGCTGAGCGGCGCCCAATTGAGATTGGCCGTGACGCCGCCGTCCAAATAATGCCGCGTCATCACGCGGGCGAGCGGGTCGGCGCCCACGAGATAATCCTGCGTGCTGTTTTCGCTGTCCCAGAGCGGTTTGCGCAGGCTCAACGCATCGGGGCTGACATGGCAATGATACTGCGGCGTCCGCCAGACACAGATGTCGTGCTCGCCGAGAACATCCACGGCCGCCGCAAAAGCGGCATTCGTTTTCATTTCCGTTGCGATCGACCAATAATTTGGCGGAGTATGATCCTCAGAGCCGACAATCTTAATTTGCGACCAGCCATGTTCATTGAGGGCCTGACGCAACTTGATGTAATAATTCGCGTTGTAGCCGCGCTCATTGCCGCCGCCGAGATAATCGATTTGGAATCCATTTTGTTTCGCGCAATCCAGCCAAGAAAGTGTGTAGGTAATGTTGTTGTCCGACCAAAAATTCCCGACCCAGCCGGGCGCGCCCCAGGCCATCGCCTCCAATCTGATGCCGGGATTGCGCGCCTTGGCTTCCTTCATCAGCCACCATTCGTATCCGAGATGGCGATCGATCACGCCGCGGACCGCTTCGTGGCTGGGTTCCGAGCCGGCGGTGGAGTCGGTGTCCGCGCCGATTTCGACCTTGAGGACTTGCAGCGCCGCGCCGTAATTTGGCTTGAACAAATAATCCAGAATTTGGCTGCGTTGCGGTTCGGGATAATCAATGAGCAATCGTGTGGACGCGCCCGCGCTGACCGCGCCGACGCCGTCAAACGTCAAACCGTCGCTGCGTCCGTCAATCGTCACGAAAATTTTTCCCGATTTTGCCGGGCTAAAAACGGAGCCTTTGACCTGGGCCGGCGCGTTTGCGTGGCCGGCGGCAAAACCATGAACGACGGAAAAAAACAAGACGGCTCCGACCGATGATTTGGCGAAATCAGACAGCTTCATTTTGGAGACTTGGGTCATCTTTTTCTCAAGGCAAAATAGTGCGATGAAATCATATGATTATCCCAAATCAGCCCGATAGGTTTCAATTGGCAATTTGATAAGTGGATTGTCTAATTTGAAAGCCGGGAGGATCCGGCATATCGGACAGATTGGGAGGACCTGGAGGATAGCCCGGCTTCGGTGGGGCTACGCGGGGCGTGAGATGAAACTAACCCGTGCCATGAGATTAGCGTAATGGAGGGAGTCCGCTCCCTCACGGTCGCGGCTCTGTTCCGATGTTATTTTGGCGGAAGGTTCGGCACGAATTCGGCGTTGGCGGCGGGTTGGCTGTGGGAGCCGTGGCGGTCGGCGTACACGCGGACGAAGGCGGCTCCGAGCAGCAGAATTTGCGCTGAGTAATAAACCCAAAGCAAAACGACGACAAACGAGCCGGCGGCGCCATAGGCGGAACTGAGGCTGCTGCGGCCGAGATAGGCGCCGAGCAAAAATTTTCCAATCGTGAACAGCAGGGCCGTGAGCAGCGCGCCAACCCAGACGTCGCGCCAGGCGATTTTGACGTCCGGGAGCATTTTGAAAATCATGGCGAACAAAAGCGTAACAATGCCCAACGAAGCCGAAAAATCGATGACTTCCCAGATAAATACGTGCGCCGGCACGATGCCGCTCATCCATTTGCCCAGGGCATCGAGCACCGCGCTGAGGATCAATGAGACCAGCAGCAGAAATCCAATGCCCAAAAGCGCCACGAAGGACACGATCCGATACTTGAGAAAACGGCGGATGCCGCTGGACTTGACCCGCACGTTCCAGATGGCGTTCAAGGCCTGTTGGAGCTGAATGAAAACGCTGCTGGCGCCGATGAATAGCGTGACGAATCCGACGATGGTCGCAAACAAGTCCGCCTTCGGCCGATCGGCCGCCACGAGAATGGATTGGACGGATTGGCTGCCGCTCTTGCCGATGAGCTTCGAGATTTCGGCGAACAAATTACTTTGGGCCGCCTCATGTCCGAACAAGATCCCGGCCAGCGCCAGCACGAGGATAAATAGCGGGGCAATGGCGAAGATGGTGTAAAAGGCCACCGCGGCGCCGTTGGCGGACGCATTTGCCTCAGTCCAGACCATCACGACGCTGTATCCGGCGTCGTATAAGGATTTGAGTTTTTTGGTCATACATCGTTTATTTCAACAGAGCCGCGACCGTGAGGGAGCGGTTGCTTCCTTATGCCCGGCGCCAAACCGCTTGCTCACGTGCGCGGCTCTGTTAATTCTCAATGCCATTGGCGTGTTAAATAGTCGCTAAAGGCCAGCACGAACATAATCAGCAGCCAAAAGAATCCGACGACGGCCACAAGGCGGATCACTTTGGCGCTCGTGCGCAGGCGCATAAAGAATGATAGCACGAGGACCGTCTGGACGAATGCCATGGCCAGAATGATCGCTGTGCCGGTGGTTCCCCAATTGAAATGCGCGAGCCCGAACATCGCGAACAACAGGACGATCAGCGCCAGCCAAATCGCAGTGAACTGGTATTTGGGTTCCAACGTCGTTTTCATGCGTGCCTCCCGATGAGATAGAGCATGGGATATAGAAAAATCCAAACGATATCCACGAAGGCCCAATACAGGCCGACCATTTCCAGCGGTGTATAATATTGGGCCGAGAATTTTCCGCGCGCGGCCATCCAGGTAATCACGGAGAGCAGCCCGACACCGACAATCATGTGGACGGTGTGCAGGCCGGTCATGCCCCAATAGAGCCAAAAGAATAATTGGGTGTGCAGGGGCAAGGACGGATCGAACATTGCGCCGGGCACGACCTTGTCTTCGATGTCCGCGCGATATTCGAGGCCTTTGCAGGCCAGGAAACCCAGGCCCAGCAGGATCGTCACCAGGAGCAGCGGCACAAGGACGCGCGGCCGGTTTTCGGTGGCCGCCTGCACGGCCAGGGCCATCGTCAGACCGCTCGTCAGGAGCAGGGCTGAGTTGATGGTGCCGTAAACGATGAGCGTATGTTTTACCCCGATGATGAAGTCGGCGTCGTAGAAATGGCGATAGACCGCGTATGAAATGAAAAAGCCGCCGAAGAACAAGACTTCCGTCGCCAAAAACACCCACATGCCCAGGTGTGCCGACTCATATTGCTGCGGCATGTCTTCAAATTGCTGCTCAACGATGGGCGCGTCTTTGGTCATCGGTGTTTGAGGTTACGATTCGCGAGGGTTTGCCGGCGCATTTTGCATGGTTTGGGATTTCTCGGCTTTCGGTTCGCCCAATTCGTCGAGCGGCGCGTATTCGTAAGGGTCATGCGTCACGACGGGCACTTCATGGAAATTATGTTTCGGCGGTGGCGAGGCGGTGGTCCATTCCAGGCCAGTGGCGCGCCACGGATTTTTCCCCGCCTTTTTTCCGTAGCGCAGCGACCAAAGGAGGTAGATAAAGGGCAGCAGGTACGCCGCGCCCAGAATGCTCGCGCCGGCCGTGGAGAGGACGTTATAGACCTGAAATTCGGGGGCGTAGGCATGAACGCGTCGGGGCATTCCGAGATAACCGAGGATGAACTGGGGGAAAAATGTGAGGTTGAATCCGAGGAACATCGTGAGCGCCGCCAGTTGGCCAAGTTTTTCGGGATACATGCGTCCGGTAATTTTCGGCCACCAATAGTGCAGCCCGCCCATGAACGCGGTCACCATGCCGCCGACCATGATGTAATGAAAATGCGCCACGACGAAATAAGTGCCGTGGACCTGCACATCCACCGCCAGCGTGGCGAGGAACAACCCGGTCAGGCCGCCAATGGTAAAAAGGCCGATGAACCCGAGGGCATAGAGCATGGGCGTGTCGAAACGAATCGAGCCGCGATGCAGCGTCATGGTCCAGTTAAAGACTTTGATCGCCGAGGGCACGGCCACCAGAAAGCTCAGGATGGAAAAGACCATTCCGGCGTAAATAGATTGGCCACTGACGAACATATGATGTCCCCACACCAGAAAACCGAGGATGGCAATGGCGACGCTGGAGAAAGCGATGAAGTAGTAGCCGAAAATCTTTTTCCTCGCGAAACACGGGATGAGTTCGCTGATGACGCCCATGCCCGGCAAAATCATGATGTACACGGCGGGATGGGAGTAGAACCAAAAGAGATGTTGGAATAAAACCGGGTCGCCGCCAATTTTGGGGTCAAAGATGCCGACGCCCCATAGCCGTTCGATAGCTATGAGCAGCAAGGTAATCGCCAGCACCGGGGTTGCCAGCACGAGAATGATGCTGGTCGCAAAGGCGGACCAGATAAAGAGCGGCAGCCGAAACCAGGTCATGCCCGGCGCGCGCATTTTGTGGATGGTCACGATAAAATTCATGCCGGTGATGATGGAACTAAAGCCGGCGAGAAAAATGCCGAAGACCATATCGATGACGTGCGAGTTCGAGTAAGCCGTGCTGTAAGGCGCGTAAAAAGTCCAGCCGGTGTCCACGCCGCCAAGAATGATGGAAAGCAGCGCGAAAAATCCTCCGGTCACAAATAAATACCAACTTAAGAGGTTCAACCTCGGAAACGCCACGTCGCGCGCCCCGATCATCATGGGAATGAGGAAATTTCCAAGCACGCTTGGAATGGACGGAATCAAAAAAAACCAAACCATCAGGACGCCGTGGACGGTGAACATCTTGTTATACGTATCGGCCAGCATTAGGTCGCCTTCCGGCGTGAGCAGGTTGATGCGCATCATCGCCGCGGCGAAAGCGGCGATAAAAAAGAACAGCACGATGGACAGCAGGTATAGTATGCCGATGCGTTTGTGGTCGTGGGTCAGGAGCCATGATTTGACCGTATGCCCGGCCTGGAGATAATTTTCCTCCGGCTCCAGCGAGCCCGGCGGAGGGGTGGCGAATGTCGGTTGCTCGGCGATCATAAAATTCTATTTTGGCGGCGGCGATTCCTTGGCCAGGCTTTTGATATAAGCGATTAATTCCAGCAATTGCTCCTCATTTATTCGGCCCTCAAACGTCGGCATGAGCGGTTGATAGCCGGCGACGATGTGCGAATTGGGGAGCAGAATCGAATCGCGAATATATTCGTCGTCCGCGCGCGCAAATGCGCCGTCGCTCAAAGGCACGAGCTTTCCATAGAGTCCTTCCAACGGGGGAGCATGAACGGCGGTGCTGTTGACGTGGCAGCCGCTGCAGCCCATCTCCCGGAACAATTTTTCACCCGCCTGGGCCAGGGTGTCCTGTGGCGCGCCGCGCGCGAGCCAGTTTTCGTATTCCACAGGGCTTAAAACGTAGACCATGCCCTGCATTTCAGCGTGGTCCGCGCCGCAATATTCCGAACAGTAAAATCGGTATTCGCCCGTGAGTGTGGGCTTGAACCATTCCGTCAGAAATCGGCCTGGCACGACGTCCTGTTTAATCCGAAACGCGGGAATAAACAGGCTATGAATGACGTCTTCCGAAGCGAGTGTGAGTTTGACGGCGCGATTTACGGGAACGTGGATTTCGTTGATTTCACGGGCACCTTCCTGGTGCTGGATTTTCCACATCCATTGTTTGCCAATCACGTTGATATCGAGGGCATTGACCGGCGGGACTTCCTGGTAAAAATAGACATCAGCGCCCCAGGCAAAAAATCCCATGGCGACGATCGTGGGAATGAGCGTCCATGTCACTTCAATCCGATTCGTCGAAACACGCAAGGGGTCCCGGCAGGCCCGGTTTCCGTGGCGGAATTTGAACAGGAAATAGATCATCGGGAGAAAAACTAGAGCCAGGATGAAGACGCTGAAGGCCAACAGGACGAAATAGATGTCGTCCACCCGGGCGGCGGTCGTCGAGGCGGCGGTTGGAAAAAATGGAATATTCATTTCAACCGCTGGTTTTGCGGCGGATGGGACGGACGAAGTAAATGCCGAGCGCCGCGACCATTCCCAGTCCGCCGACGCGCACGGAGTCCATAATCACGTTCCCGTATTTGCCACGCAACGGACTATATTCACAACACAGCAATATGAAATCCCGGACCGGCGAATCTGTTTTCCTGGCGTTCGCATGGCGCAATGCGACATCCACCTCCTTGGCTGAAAACGTAACGCCAAAAAAATAATGCGCCACCTTTCCGTCGGGTGTTAAAATGACAAACCCGGATGGGTGTGCGAATTGTTTCAGGCCCGCGTCATAGGCGAAACGGAAACCGATTTCATCCGCGAGGGTTTGGATTGCTTTATCGTCCAGTGGTTTCGGAGCGCCGGGTGAGGCCACCCGGCCTACAGGGCTTGTCGCGGCAACCAGAAAATGCCAGCCATTTTCGGTTCCGGCCCGGCCATAATCGCGCAGGTCTAGTTTCTTCTTGTCGGCGGCCAGTTTGGGGCCTTCCCTCGGATCGATACTGATGAAGATGACGTCGAATTGTTCTCCAACGCTCCATCGCAAGTCGCGGAGGCTTTCAATGACACCCTGCATAATGAGATTGCAGAGCATCGGACATTTGTAATAACCCGGGATTAAAACGATGGGCCGTTTTCCGAAATAATCGCCCAGGCGAACTGGCTTTCCGGTTTCGTCACGGAAAACCAGGTCCGGTGAAACCTGTGAACCGGGTTTTTGATCGAATTTGATCTGTAATAGCTGGGCGTCGGTGAGGGTGTTTTGAGCAGCAAGGGTGTTTAAAGCCGAAAGCAGAAAGACGACCATTACGGAAAAAAGAACGAGTTGAGATCCGAGATTACTACTTGCACGAGGGATAAGGCGGGCGGCATAAGGAGAGGTACCGCAGACTTCCAAGTCTGCTGTATCGCAGGTTTCCAAACCTGCCGATGGTGCGACTTCGTGCGACTTGCCGATTTGGAAATCGGCGATACAGCAGGTTTGGAAACCTGCGATCCGGTGATTCGATTTGTGGCGGACGAAGTCGACGAGCCATTCGTTCTCGCCATGGAGCGCCTGACCTTCTATTTCGAACGATTCTCCCTCACCATGAACCGCACAACCTTCTTTTTTGAATGATTCTCCCTCACCCCAGCCCTCTCCCGCTGGGAGAGGGAGAATTATCGTCAGATAATTTGTGACGGCGACGGCAGTTTTGGATTGCACATCTTGAGTGCAAATCTGGCCAACCGGGAGGTCGGTCCTACCTTTTTTATGAAAATCTAAACGATTCATTTGTTCTCGGGGATTTGTTGAATCAATTGCAGAGGCGAGCCGTCGGTTCCCGAGACGCCGTTGGTTCGGGTTGGCAGGCCGCGTTGTAGAATCAAGTCCATCGCGCGGTCGATGGGAATATGGACGATCCCGTTGCTTTGATCTTCCCATCCGTAGCTGTTGAGCTTTTGATTTTGTGCCGCGTAAAGAGCAACCCGTTCGGCGTGGTCGTCGTCGATTTGCAGGTTCGGCGCGGGAAAGCGTTCCAGCGGTTTGAGGTTCGGCGCGGAGACGATGCCCAGCGGAGGCATCCACTGCATGGGGCGGGATCGCGCCAGATGATGAAAGGCCAGGGCGCAGGCGGCCAGGCCGAACACCAACAGGAATGCCGCCCCGCCGCCCACGATCAGAACGTTGCGCACGGCCTTTTCACTCACTTCATGTTTTCGGGCGAGTGATTCGGACGAGACCGGAATGGATGTCGGGTCATTTGGCATGGGCGGTTTCTGTGATCAAAGGTTCGGTGCGCGGGTCATTGCGGGCCAGCAATGGATGGCGATCCAAATTTGCGGCGAAAACCGCCAGCCAAATTCCTCCAATGCCGAACCACGCGGCGAAATCCGTCCAATGAATTTCAATGTGCCGATAAAAGGCCGGCGCAATCACCCAAAACATTTCGATCGCGTGCATGGCAAAAACTAAAAACGCGATGACGGCGAGGGCGCGGATGTTTTGTTTGATTGCGCGAAACAACAGAAGCAGGAACGGTGTAAAGAAATGGAAGAGGCCGATCAATCCAACAATCCAAATCCAGCCACCGGCAATCCGGTGAAGATACCAGGTGATTTCATGCGGCAAATTTGCCGAATAAATCAGCAGCACCTGTGAGAAGGCGACGTAGGTCCAAAATAATACGAAGGCCAGCAGCAAACTGCCCAGGTCGTGAAACGGTTTTTCCGGAAAATCGCTGAAGGGAGCGTCATTTCGCGTCCAGGCCAGCAGGATGATGACGAATGTGATGGCGATGAGGATTTGTCCGGCCAATTGAATGACAGGAAAAATGGTGGATGACCAGTCCGGTTCGATGGTCATGGCCCAGTCCAAAAACGCGAAGGACGCGATGAGCGGCGCGATTCCCACCGCCGGACCGCTGAGCGTCCGCATCCTGATGGTAGGCGCGGGGTCATTGGTTGTGTCCTGGCGAAGTGACCATCGCCGCAAAGCGCAGGCGATGAAAATCCAAATGCCGAAAAACACGACGGCCCGAATGATGAACAGGGGAGGGTTTGCGTAGGTGGCGCGTTGCCGAAGGATTTTGTCCGTCAAAACTGTTTCCGGCCGCGCCCACGGATATAATTCGTGCAAACCGAAAAAGACGGGAATAATCAGCAAGGCCATGAGCGGCAGAGTCATGTAGCCGGCCTCCAAAATGCGTCGCGCCGAAAATCCCCATTTGCCGCTGGTGAGATAATGAATCATCCCGCAGTAGAGGCAGCCCAGGGAAAGGCTCATCCAAAAGAGAAATGCGAATAACCAGGAAACAAAAAATGGTTCGCGATCAAAAACGTATCCGACACCGCACAGGGCAAGCCCCAAAATTCCAAACACCAGGCCGGTTGACCTGAGACGGTTTAATTTGGGTGTGATTCCGTTCATGGCTTTTCCCGGGTAGGGACGCCGCGCTGCGGCGTCAGCGCCGCGTCTAGCGGCGCAATTTTCGTCGTTGGACGTTTTACCGCGTAGGCTCCGCCCGCTCTGCGCGGGCGGGGACGGCGCAGCGCGCCGTCCCTACCTAGAATGGCGAGTTCGTTCGTCGGAACATCGGCAGCCGTGGCGTGCTGGCTGAGTTGAAGCGCACGGATGTAGGCCGCGATCGCCCAGCGGTCCGCGGGAGGCACTCGTGCGGCGTATGAATACATGACCCCGTAGCCACGCGTCATGACGTCGAAGAAATGGCCCACCGGCGCATTTCTCAGGCGGGGGATGTTATACGAAGGGGGCGGGGGGAAACCGCGTTCCACCACGATGCCGTTTCCATCGCCGGTTTCGCCGTGGCAGGGGACGCAATCTATTTCATAGCACTGTCGCCCGCGCCGCAAAAGGGCGGATGTTATTGGAAATGGAAACGTCGTGACCAGATTTGTCCCGATCATTCCCGTATTGAAGGCGTCGTCGGTGCCGAAATCATTCCGCGCGACGGTGTGAGGCGGGATGGGCCGAGCGGCAGCGCCATCCGCAAAAAAATCGCTCGGGCCCAGAGGAGTGGATTTCGGCTGGTCGAACATGTCCTGCCGGCAGCCGCTCGAAACGCAGAGCGCGCAGGCCGCGAAAAATATGGGGAGCGCGCGTTTCACTTGACCGGCACCTCCATGATCAATTCCGGTTCGAGCATTTCCAGGAAGCGCCGCGTTTCCTTCAGGTCAAATTTAGGGTCATCCGCTTCGATGCAGAGAAAAAACTTGTCGCTTGAAGCGCGCTCGAATTCGCGGACGTTGAACAGCGGATGCCAGGGCAGGGGCAACTTATTCAATGCGAGCATGCCGATGATGGCGGCGAAGGCGGCCGAAAGAATCGTGAGTTCAAAGGTAATGGGAATAAACATCGGCCAGCTATTGAGCGGCCGTCCGCCGATGTTCAGGGGATAGCTGACGGCCATCGCGAACCATTGCAGAAAATATCCGCCGAGGCAGCCCAACACGCCGCCGGCAAGGACGATCAGCGGAATGGACGTGTTTTTTCGTCCCAACGCTTCAGCCAGTCCGTCGACCGGAAACGGAGCGAATGCATCCATCTTTCGATAGCCGTGATCGTAGGCCGAGCGGGTGGCGGCCAGGACTTCCTGGTCGCCGCCGAATTCGGCCATCAACCCGTAAATGTTTGCGTTTGTGTTCATCATTTTTCGGCTACGCGTTCCCGCGTTTCGGACATCGCGATTAAGGGCAGGAAGCGGACGAATAAGACCATGAGTGTGATGAAGAGCCCGACGCTGCCAAACATCGTGGCCCAGTCCCAAATCGTGGGATAATACAGTTTCCACATCGAGGGCGTGAAATCGTGGGTCAGGCTGACGACGATGATCAGGAAATGGTCCACCCACATGCCCAGGTTTGCCGAGAGGGCGACAAAAAACAGCGCGACCGGATTGAGCCGCACGCGCCGCGACCAGAGGGCCTGTGGCACCAGGATATTGATTACGATGAGCGCCCAAAAAATCCAACCGTACGATCCGAAAGCGCGATCGGCCATCGTGCTTTGTTCGAAGATATCGCCGCTGTACCAGGCCATGAACTCCTCCATGATGTAGCTGTAGGCGACCATGTTTCCGAGAACGAGCATGATGTTGCCGATGTTGTTCAAATGGCGCGGCGTGATGATGTTGTGCAGGCCGTATAGCCAGCGAATGGGGAGCAAAATATTCAGCATCATCGCGAAGCCTGAATAAATCGCACCGGCGACAAAATAGGGAGGGATGATGGTCTCGTGCCAGCCGGGCACCATCGCCACGGCGAAGTCCATGCCCACGACGCTGTGGACGGACAAGACGAGCGGTGTGGCAATTCCGGCCAGGAGCAGATACGCCGTTTGATGCCGCTGCCAATGGACAGCTGAATTTCGCCAGCCCAACGCCAGAATACCATAGACTAATTGTTTCCTTCGCGTCGTCGCGCGGTCGCGGATGGTCGCCAGGTCGGGAATCAGCCCGCAATACCAGAAAATCAGGGACACCAAAAAATACGTTCCCACGGCGAACATGTCCCAGACGAGCGGGCTGCGAAATTGCGGCCATAATCCCATCGTATCCGGATAAGGCACCATCCAAAACGCGACCCAGGGACGTCCCAGGTGCAGCAACGGAAACATTCCGGCGCACGAAATCGCGCACAAGGTCATCGTTTCGGTAAATCGATTGATCGCCGTGCGCCATTTCTGGTGCAGCAACAACAAAATCGCGGAAATGAACGTACCGGCGTGTCCGATGCCGACCCACCAGACAAAATTGACGATCGCAAATCCCCAGGCGACCGGGATGCCAATGCCCCAAACGCCCGTGCCGCGATAGAGCAGCCACCCGATCGCCAGAAAGAAGATCATCAAAAAGGTGAACGCACCGGCGGCGGCGAAAAACCATGCCTTCGGTTGTCTTTGCCGTGGTTTCAGAACGATTGAGCCGATGGTTTCGGTGACTGATTCCAGGTTCTCCCCGGGAGCGAGCAGGCGCGACGGGTACCCGAGAGGGGACCTTTGTTCCAGGACCGCGTCGTCCGAAGGAGTGGGTTCGGGAGTCATACGCGGATTTTTGGATTCGGATTTCGGAGCCGGGCGAGGTATGCCGTGCGTGGACGCGTATTCAGTTCTCCCAACATTAAAAAATTCAGCGGATGCGATCTCAACCGGCTCACGCGGCTATTCGAGTCGTTCAAGTCACCGAAGACGATGGCATTCGCCGGGCAAACCTGCTGGCAGGCCGTTTTGATTTCACCTTCGCGGATGGGGCGGTCCTGATTCTCCGAATTGATTCGCGCGGCGCTGATGCGCTGGACGCAGTACGTGCATTTTTCCATGACGCCGCGCCACCGGAGCGTGACGTTGGGATTCCACATCGGTTTGAGACTGGGCGTATTGTAATCGGCATATTGGAGAAAATTAAACCGGCGCACTTTGTAAGGGCAATTGTTAGAGCAATAACGCGTGCCGATGCAGCGGTTATAGACCTGCAAGTTCAGCCCCTCTTTGTCGTGCACCGTTGCGTCCACGGGACACACGACCTCGCACGGCGCGTTCTCGCACTGCATGCATGGCACCGGCTGATGCGTCACTTGGGGATTCGCGGGCGGCCCGCGAAAATATCCATCCACGCGAATCCAGTGCATGATGCGGCCGGCGGCGACCTGCGGTTTGCCGACAACGGGAATATTATTTTCCGCCTGGCACGCGATGGTGCAGGCGCTGCATCCGATGCACGCGCTCAAATCGATCGCCATGCCCCATCGATAACCGTTGTAGGCAAATTCTCCCGGCTTGAAGAGGGTGTCGGATTCCGACGGTGATTCGGAACTCCTTTGAATAAAATTCGGGTCCTTCGTGAAATCCTCAAATGTCCCATCGCGCACAATTTGGCGATCGGGCGAATCAATAATGTGTTGAATCTGTGTTGAAGCCAGTTGATGGCGCTCGCCGGTTTTTTTCAAAGTCGCGCCGTTTCCGGACCAGAAGGCGCTTGCCGTTCGCAATGAGTAAACATTAAAACCCGTGCCGGTTCCTGCGTTACCGACACGACTGCGCCCGTAGCCAAATTGCAGGCCAATGGACCCGTCGGGTTGTCCGGGCGTTATCCAAACCGGCAGTGACAAGCGCCGGTCCTCAAATTCAATTTCCACGACGTCGCCGTTTGCCAATTTTTCCCGGTCCGCGAGGGCAGGGGCGATGAATGCGGCGTTGTCCCAGGTCAATTTGGTAATTGGTTTGGGCAATTCCTGAAGCCAGCCGTTGTTGGCGAACCGGCCGTCATAGAGAGTGGCGTCGGGGCGAAAAGTAATTTCCAAAGCGGCAGCGCCGCTTGCGATCTCATGCGCCTGGTCCGACCGGGAGGGCGGCTGTGCCGGGGAAAGTGATTCCAGCGGGCGCAGCTTTATTTTTTTTTCCGGTAGATTTGTTTTCGCGAGGAAACCCTCGTGCAAGGCCCGGCGCCAGCGTTCTTCAAAATCCGGTTCCTGGTTTTGTGATTTCCAGAAATCATAAATAATGTCGTAATCGCTTCGACCCGGCGGCGCGGCCATGGCATCCAGGAGTTCATGCGCGGATTTTCCGTCGTAGAGCGGCAAAATCAGGGGCTGAATGATGGAAATCGTTCCGTCGAATGCCCGGGCATCGCCCCATGATTCCAGAAAATGGTTTTGCGGAATGTGCCACGTGCAAAGCGAAGAGGTTTCATTGACGTCCGGGGCCAGATGAACGCTGAATTTCGTCTTTCTAATTTTATCGGCGAAATGAAAGTCGGATGGGGCGGTAAATGCCGGGTTTCCACCCAGAATTATCAGAATCTCGATATCGTTTCCTTCGAGAGCTTCGGCGAGTTCACGTAATGAAGTGTTTTGATTGACAGGATTTGCTTCGGCGCATTCGGTATAGGTTACTGTGTTGCCGGTGTTGCCCAAGTGGTCGTTCATCCAATGCGCCAGCGCATGGACCGTTGCCGGCTGGTTTCTGCCGG
>DASXFM010000483.1:0-16291 GCA_036489615.1 Verrucomicrobiia bacterium
GTTAAAACCCTCCCTGGCGCGTCACCAGGCGCCAGAACTCTTCGGGAGCATCGGCGCTGTTCGTATAAAAATATTGCGACACGAATGCGCTGTTATCATTGAATGTCGCCGCCGTGTTCCAATTGAAGAGGTTGGTGCTCCATTGGACCTGGTAGCCCCATCCCGGCTGGGAATTCCAAGAGAGCGCCAGTGTTTGGCTTGAGTTGGCCGCCGAAAGTTCAAGCGTGGAAACGTGATCAAAATAAGCCGCCGTATTCCATTCCAGCACACCGATAAGCGACGCGTTATTCGTCGGGGCGGTGTACCCTTCGCCATCGCTGGCCTGGTAGACGATGTCCATGACGTTATCGCGCTGCCATCGGGCAAGGTCAATCACCGGCTCATAGTCGCCAAGGTTGTCGGTGGTAAGATTGATTGTCGTCCAATTCGTGCGTTGCGGGTCCATCGCATACGGCAGTGTATAGGCCGCAGTCAAACCGTTGCTGCCGAAGTCGTCGCGGTAGAGAACGATCACGCGATTCTCCTTATCACAAACCACGACGGGACGGCCAAGGTCGCGGACGACGCCATCGAGTTCCATCGTGCCCGGAGGATCGTTGGTGCGATTGGAGATTTGCCGCGTTTGCCACACACCATTGGAGTCGGGAAAAACAATCATGTACTGGCGGCGATAGTTGCCTGTGAGCGAGCCAGGCGCCCACCACGTAGCGAGAACGGGATTGTTGGAAGCGTCCAGGCACATGCCGGCCTGGTTGATAAGGCTGTAATTTGGAGGGATCGGCACAATGACCTGGCCTACCGAGGCGGGATCGCCGCTTTCCAGGCCCTGTGAAATCGGCAGGTCATACGGTATCCCATTGAAGGTTTCCCAGGAGACACCGCCATTGGTAGATTTGGCCAGGAGCAGGTTATTATTGGATTCGTAAGCCGGCGTTTCGCGCCAGGTCCATCCGAGATAGAGATTTCCGTTTGCGTCCACGCAGGGCATGTTTGGATACGCATTGTAGTTTGTGCCCGGCCACAGGCCCTGGATAAATGGGGATGGCGACCCGCCAATAGTGTCGACATTGGTCCACGTCTGAGCGGCCACGGACCACCGATTCAACCACGTATTGCCGCCGCCGGATTCGCCCACACGATAAAGGAACAAAAGATCGCCGTTGGGCATGGTAAGAAATTGCGGGTAGGTGACGCTAACCTCCACACCAGTCATGCCCTTTGAGCCGAGATCGGATCCCATCGAGATTGGCGTACTGCCCACCACGGGCGCGGTGCTGCGCGCGTAGTGAAGACTTTGGTCGTGCATTCCCCAGGACATGTGCAGGTAGTTGGCGCCGTCAATTCCAAACGCGACCACGTCATGCCCGTCAGTAATGTCATCCGGGGTAAATGTAGTTTGGACCACCTGCCAGTCGTTTGACTCGATGGTCCGGCGGGCGATCCAAATAGTGCCGTTGTAAGGATACGAGGGGTTCGTCTGGTCCCAGCCATAATACACGAAGAACTGCTGGTTGCTTACGGTCATCAGCCCGGAGCAAATGAATGCCGTACCGTTGATATCCGATGAACCGGCATAGGCATATCCGCTGGCGGCGACATTGCCGTTGTTGACCTGGGTGAGGGTAACAGGCGGCCCGTCGAAAGTGAGAGTGGCAACCGTGCTGGTGATTGCACCAAAACTGTTCGCCACCACCGCGTAGTAAGTTCCGGCATTGGCCGCGACGAGGGGCGTGAGGGTCAGAGTGCTATTGGTGGCCCCGAGGATCGGGCTCCCATTTTGCCACCATTGAAAAGTCATTGGCTGGGCGCCGGTCGCCGTCACGTTAAACGTCGCCGTGCTGCCATAGGCCGCCGAACAATTTGCGGGTTGTGAAGTGATGACAATATTTGTGACGGTGACGGAAGCGACCGTGCTCGTCACCGAACCGAAATCATTCGCGACCACAACCGTATAGTTCCCGAAATTGGTGGATTCCGCGGAACCCACGGCAAAAATACTGTTGGTGGCGCCGGCGATTGGATTGCCATTTTGCCACCACTGATAATCCAGCGGCGGCTCGCCGCCGGCCACGACGATAATACTGAATGGCTGGCCCGGTCCCACGGCCTGGCTGGCGGGCGCCGGCTGCGAGAGGATGGCCACATTGGTCGTCGTAAACAGCATTCCATTGGCAGGCCGCGCCACGCTGCTGATACGGACCTCGTCAATATCGCCAACAAAATTGGCCGAGTCCGGTCCGGAGCCGCCGCCGGGATTGCGCGCGCTGTTACCAATGCTCAAAATGGTGTTCGCGCCGCTCAATGGACTCAGGTTGCCGGCCATGTCCGCGCCGAAAATGCAATCGGCACTCGTGCGGCTCGGGTCAACCAGTGTCCAATAAAAAAGCAGATTACTGGTGGTGTTGGCGTTCCCGCTGTAAGTCACCGCGATGTGGTACCAACCGTTGCTGACGATGGCGTCAGGCCCGTTTGTCGGAATCGGCGGCGCCGCTACGGTGGTTGTGCCATTGATGAATTCAATACCGCACACGCCCGTATTTCTGCCGCCGGCGGCAAAGCCGACCGGGTCAATCCGAAGTTGGAACACGCGCGAACCGGAACCATCGGCATCGCAATTCATAATTTGAAATGGCTGGTTGCGGTCCGGGTTAACGGAATAATTATTTGTCGGGTTCCATTGGACTTTGATGATGGCCTCAAAGGTGAATGCCCCATTTGTTCCGGCGTAAATCAATGGGACCGGTGTGCCGGTATTGCCGGAACCGATGGGGTAGATCACGGCGGTGGTCGTGGCCAGCGTGCCGAAGTTGATGCAATTGGTGAAACTGGTCGGGACGAGTAAATTGGTCGAATACGACGCGACGCCGGGCGTCGCCCCGCCGAGAATGTACGTCAGGTTTGTCCCGCCGGGCGCGGAGTCCACAAACGGCGGCGCGGATTCATCGAAATGCCAGAGATGGAGAGTGGTTGAATCCACAGAGTATGGCGCCAACGCGGCTTGAGCGGATATGCCGGCGGCGGCACATAGGAATAAAATCAGTCGGCAAATCATGGCGGATGGTGAAATTGTGGGACGGGTCCGAACCACTGGTGGAGCCAGCGCTCGCAGAATCATTCGTTTAGGGATGGGCTGGAAAACGGTAGATGCTTCCCAATGGATAATTCATGGCGCCCAAATCGGACTGGTAAAAATAGAAATAGCGGCCGCCAGCGGCCGATGTGCCGTAAAAGCAATACATCTGGTTGGCGCGAATCCAGGAAACAGAGCCATCGGCAAAAAGTTCATTGCCGCCCGCCGGCGAGTTGCCGTGATGATGCACCGGCAAACTCACGAAACCGGAATCAGCCGTGGCTTGTGGATCGCCCCACGCCTTTGCCCCGCTGGTGGTCGCAAAATATAGAACGAGGTCGGCTGCGAGCATCCATTGCGCTTTGGAAGTGGTTGTTTTTATCGGGCTCGCTGCCTTGACGCCGGTCGCCCCGCCGTTTGGGTACCACAACGTTATCCCGCCGTAATACTGATAACCCAGTGCCCACACGGGCGCGGTTTGCTCGGCGGGAAGCGTTGGCCGTTCGGAGCACGTCCAAATGGAAGGAGCGAGCGAACCGGCGGCGGTACTCGCGCTGTTGGTGTTAAACCCGATGTTGTACGCCTGCACCAGCATGTTCGAATTCATTTCGATCGGGTTATTCAAACCCCATCCGCTGTTCAAGGTCGCCGGAAGAAACGTGTCGTTGTTTTCCTGGGCATACATGATGCAGGCCATGCCCACCTCCTTCAAATTATTCATGCATTGCGCGCGCTTGCCCCGTTCCTGGGCCGACGACAACACGGGCAAAAGCATCGCCGCCAAAATGGCGATGATCGCGATGACGACCAGCAACTCGATTAACGTGAACCCTCTCTCGGACCATTCCCGAATAGATCCCGGCGAATGCGGGCCAGGCTTTCTGTCCTTATTTTCTGCTCTCATGGTGTGCCTCGTACCGATTGCTATGGGGACTCCAGGCGGAAGAATGCTGTGGGATCCGATGGATTGATCGTGATGTTGGTTCTGGTGATGGATCCGCTCCCGGAAACATTCACCCAATTGTTGCTCAAACCCGTTTTCAGCGAATTCGTCTGCGTCTGCAGGATCCAGCCCAAATGGTCCGCCGGCCATGACAACGTCAGGATATTGTTGGCGGCGCTAAACGTTATGTTCGTGCTGTTGAACGCCGGCCCCTTGACCACCGTCAATACGCCATTAGTGAAGCTATAAGCCAGGCCGGCGCCCGGCGAACCGATGATCCCGCTGAAGTTGCTTGTGGAAGCCCCGGGATTGAACAGGGTAAAGCTATTGCCCAGCGCAGGCGTACCAGCCAGGTTAGCCACCGTCAATGTGCCGCCGTAGGTCACCCCGGTCTGTCCGCTAAACAGGTCACTGGCAGGCGACGCGTTGATTTTCACAATGGTATTTCCGGACAAGGCCAGCGTGTTTCCCAGCGTCAGCGTGCCGATGGAGTTGGTCGTGCCCGCTTCAATCGCCCCGCCGGCGTTGACGGTCACCGCTCCGTTGATCGAGCCGCCGCCAACCAGCAGGCCGCCGGCAACGGTGACACCGGCCAGGCTGTTCAGGCTGCCGGTCAATGACAGAACACCATTGCTGACCGAGGTGAAGCCGCTGTACGTATTGGCTGCGGACAAATTTAACAGGCCGGGACCGTTCTCGATCACATTGATCCAAATATTGGAAACCCCGTTGTTGCTTCCATCCTGGATGGCCCCGCTCATGGATATCGCTCCCGTTCCCTGGAAGGTGAAGGTCCTCGTGCTGCTCGTCGGCGTGGCGTAAGGCAGTGGAGCTGTCAACGCGAGCGTGCCGGCGTCTGACTGGAAGATGTAGAATCCGCCGCCAACCGCCAGGGTAATGTTCCCTGAAACGGTATTGTTGCCAACGAGGTTTTCAATGGCCGGAATGAAAACATTGCGTCCCGTCAGGCTGATATCCGGCGCAATGGTGATGCTGCCATTCGAACCGTTTAGCCCGAGCGTGGAACTGCCGCCGTTGTTATCACCAAAAAAGATGAAGGGCAGGCCGCCCACAGCCGGAATATTCGCAATGGCGCCGTTGTTGGCGATGACAAGCATGCCGTCATTGGCGGTCGTGCTCGCCGAGTCAACATCCAGCGTTCCATTGAAGGGATTGGCTCCGGCCAATATCACCGTGCCCGGCCCGGTCTTCTCCAGAACGTACGCCCCGCTGGTGCTGCTGATTTGATTGGAAATGGTGAACGTCACATTGGTCGGGGCGGATATTTCCGAACTGGCGGTCAGTTGTATTCCGATGTTCCCGTCATCCAAAATCACGTTTGTGGCCGCGCCCAGGGTCCCGCCATTCAACGTGACGTCATTCCCGGTAAATGACCCGGGCACCGGGCCCAGGGAAAGCGGTCCGGTAATGAAGAGGCTGCCGCCGCTGATTGTGGTTAATCCCGTGTGGTTGTTAATGGGCGCAATCGTCCACGCGCCGCCGTTCACTGTGAGGGTGCCTGAACTCAGCGACAGTGGGCCGCTGATATTGCCCGTGCCCGCCCCCGCCAGCGTCAGGCTCGCGGACGCACTGGCGCCGTTGAGGCCCGATGCATTCGTCAAATCCAGCGTCGCACCGCCGTCCACGGACAACGTGGTGGACGACGCCAGCGTAATGGCGCCCCCCAGAGCGCTGACGCCTCCCCCGCCCTTCTCCAGAGACACATTGTTCCCACCCAGCGTCAACGGATTCAATAGGTTGACATTTGCATCCACGTAAAGATTGCCGCCGCCGGTGTTGATGAGCGGGGCGGTCGAAAGGCCCAAAGCGCTGGCGTTTTGCACATGCAACGTGCCCGAAGTAATCGTCGTATGTCCGCTGTAACTGTTGCTGGCCGTCAAAATCAGATTGCCGCTCCCGGATTCCGTCAATGTGCCGCTGCCCGAAATCGCGTTGGACATGATTTCAGTGACCGTTCCCGGCATGGCCAAAATCGCCGAATTATTTGTCACCGGACCGCTTCCCAGGCCGCTGGTGATGGTCCCATCTCCAATCTGTAAGGTGCCGCTGCTCACGAGAGTTCCCCCGGAATACGTATTATTGGTCGTATCCAGCAGCAACGTTCCGGAATCATTCATGGATAAAGTCCCGTAACCGCCGACTGAACCGGTGCCCGTCAGCGTGTAGGACGCGGAACCGTTGACGGTGACCGATGTTGGATGCACGGTCTGAGCGAGGTTGATCGTCGACTGGGCCGCGCCGAGATTGTCAAACGTCGCGTTGTCCGCCTCCGTGTACTCGGTTTGCGAAACATTGCCATTCGCGGTCCAGTTCAGGCCCGAAGTGTCCCAGCTTGAACCCGTCCCGGCCCATTCCAGGTTGAGCGGAATTCGAATCGTCAATCCGGCGATGCTGCTGGTGGCGGGAGGATTAATTCCCCCGTTGACGGCGACGACAAAATAATTGCTGACACCGGCGGTTGAACCGGCGGTGACGGAAAGACTCGTATTCGTGGCATTGGGAATGGCGTTGCTGCCGGCGGTGTTCAGGAAATACCAATGGTAGGTCAACGTTCCCACGCCACCGGCGAGAGCGGTGAACGTTGCCGTTTGGTTGGTGACGACCGTCTGGTTGGCCGGTTGAGTCGTGAAAGTAATCGCCGGTGGCACAAACATCATCTGTTCGGCTGAGCGCGCGATGCCGCTGATGCGAATTTCGTCAATCTGGCCGAGGAAATTGGCGACATCCGCACCCGTGCCGCCGCCCGGATTGCGAGCGCTATTGCCAATGCTCAAAGTGGTGGTCGCGCTGCTGGTGCCCGGAAGATTGCTCGTCATGTTGGTCCCATAGATACAATCCGCAGCCGTGCGGCTGGGATCCAACAGCGTCCAATAAAACAGCAAATTGCTCGTCGTGTTTGGCGTTCCGTTGTAGGTCACCGCCACGTGATACCACTGGTTGCTAACAATCGCGTCAGGCCCATTGGTGGGTATCGGAGCCACAGCCACGGTCGTTGTCCCATCAATGAATTCAATCCCGCAAACATTTGTGTTTCTGCCGCCGGCGGCAAACCCGATCGGATCAATCCGGAATTGCAGGACGCGAGTCGCGGTGCCCTCGCCATCGCAATTCATGATCTGGAATGGCTGATTGCGGACCGGACTTATCGAATAGTTATTTGTCGGATTGAATTGAACCAGCACCACGGCTTCGTACGTAAAGGCTCCTCCGGCTCCAGCGTAGGTGAAGGGAATCGGCGTACCCACGTTGCCTGAACCGATCGGAAAGATGACGGCATTGGACGTCGTCAAAGTCCCAAAACTGACGGAATTGGTGAAACTGACCGGAAACGGGGAATTGGTGGAATAAGCCGGGTTCCCCAACGTCGCGCCGCCAATCAAATAAGTCAGATTGGTTCCACCGGATGGCGCATAATCGATCACCGGCATCGACAATTCGTTAAAATGCCAGAGATGCAGCGTATTTGCATCGGGAGAATAGGGGCCGACAATAAGCGCCTCAGCCATCTTCGGTAACAAGAGGATTGCCGATAGTTGAAGAAAAAATCGGAACTTTCTCCATGCAATGGAACACGCCAAATGACTGGCGCCCCTTTTCGTAAATTTCATAATACGATTCGTTGATGCTGGTTTCTTGTGATTTATCTGAATTTATCATTGCCTCACCTGTCTTGCATATCCCATGAATTGGGGAGCCATGGCAACATGGATGGAAATGCCGGAAGGTTATTCGATGCTCCTCCACAGTGAGCGGGTTGCATTCGGGTTCATGCCTGATAACATCCCTTGGCAAAGTTAATCCATGAAGCATCGCGTTGTCGTTCTTTTGGTTGTGCTGGCGCTTGCCAGTTTAAAAGCGGAAACGATTATTCAGCCCAATCGCGCTGCCTCTCCGTCAAACTCCGCGGATGATCACAAAGGGATTGGTTTATATTGCGATGATTGGAAGCTTCAAAATGCCATGTTCGTGGACGCGACACCGGCAGAGATTTCGCAGTCCAGCTTTAACGACAGCAATTGGATACCCGCCATTGTCCCGGGCACGGTGCTGACCAGCTATCGGGCCATTGGGGCAATTCCAGATCCGTGGTTTGGCGACCAAATGAGCCAGATTTCTGAAGCATTCTATTCCAGCAATGACTTTTGGTATCGCTGCCATTTTACAGTCCCGGCCAATGACGCCGGCAAGCACCTCTGGCTGAATTTCGACGGCATTAACTGGAAGGCGGATATTTTTCTGGACGGCACAAAGGTCGGGCGCATCGACGGCGCGTTTATTCGCGGTCATTTTGACATTACCGCCATCGCAAAACCCGGAACGACCAATTGGCTCGCCGTTTTAATTCATCACGCGGCACATCCGGAATCGGGCCCCAAAAAGTTGCTGCACAAGAAGCTGGGCTCGCGTACCACCAACGGCGATTTGCTTGGTTATGATAGCCCCACGTTTGTGGCCAGCGCGGGCTGGAACTGGCTGCCAATCGTACGCGGGCGCGAAATCGGCATTTGGAATTCTGTGCGCATCGAAACCACCGGCGATGTTGAATTGATAGATCCGTGGGTCATCACCGATTTGCCGTTGCCAAGAACGGACCGCGCAGACTTGACAGTTAAAACGGAAGTTCACAACACCTCCGACCATCCTGAACACGGCGAACTCCTCGGTCAAATCGGCGATATTACATTTCATCAGGAAGAGACACTCGAACCGGGACAAATGGCCTCTGTAACACTTAATAATCTTAATTGTCCGCAACTTTCCCTGCCGAACCCGCGGCTTTGGTGGCCCAACGGCTATGGTGACCAGCCGCTTTACACTTTGAAACTTCGTTTCGAAAGCGGCGGATTTGTCAGCGACAGCAAGAGCGTCACTTTCGGCGTTCGCAAAATCTCGTACGTCATCACCAATGCGATTGATTCCACCAATCCGATGCTCACGTTCTATGTCAACGGCAGGCGCATTCTGATTCGCGGCGGCAATTGGGGCATGGCCGAGGGTATGTTGAATTGCGACGCGGCAGGCTACGATTTGCGCGTGCGTTTGCATCACGACGCAAACCTGAACATGATTCGCAATTGGGTGGGCATGACAGCCGATGAGGCATTTTACGACGCCTGTGACCGTTATGGCATTTTGATTTGGGATGACTTCTGGCTGGCCAATCCGGTCGACGGCCCGAATCCGACCGATGATGGAATGTTTATTGCCAATGCGCGTGACAAGATTCGTCGCGTGCGCAGCCATCCGTCGCTGGCTTTATACTGCGGACGCAATGAAGGAATGCCGCCACGCAAGTTGGACCTGGCGATGCGCTCGGCGACCAGCGAATTGGACGGCACGCGATACTATATTCCCCATTCAGCCGCCGGGACAGTCACCGGGTACGGCCCCTATGACGATCGCAGCCCGGAATGGTATTTCGCCAATCGCGGGAAGGCGTTGCATAGTGAACTGGGCATTGTCGCGGTTCCGAGCGTCGAAACTATGCGTGCAATGATGCCGGCGACGAATCTCTGGCCCATCAACGATATGTGGGCGGTTCATGATTACCAAAGTCCGCGCTCGGAAAATTACACCAAACGGATTATCCAGCGCTACGGCGCGCCCACCGGCATTGATGATTACTGCCGCAAAGCGCAAATGGTGAACATGGAAACCGCTAAAGCCATGTTTGAATGCCTGCGTGCCAATCGTGGCAGTGGCGAACTGATTTGGATGACCCAATCCGCCTGGCCGGATTTAATCTGCCAGCTCTATGACTACTATTTTGAGCCGACGGCGGCTTATTTTGGCGCAAAAGAAGGCGCCAAACCACTTCACATTTTTTGGGATTCCAATGCCGATACCATTAAGACCGCCAACGATACGTTAAACGACGAAAGTGATTTGACCGCCGAAGCGTGGGCTTACGATTTAGCGGGCAAGAAAATGTGGCACAAATCAACACGATTGAATGTGCCGTCGGGCTCCGTAAAAAATTGTTTTGCCATCCAAAGGCCAGCCGATCCGTCGGCAGTTTTCTTTATCAAACTTAATTTGCGCCACGGTAAAGAAGTTTTAGACGGCAACGTCTATTGGAGCACTTGCAAAAGCGGCTCCTGTACCAATCTGGATCAATTACCGCGCGTGGCATTGCCCGTGACTGCAGCCGGCGTGGACGACGGCCAAACATACCGATTGGCAGTTCACATTTCCAATCCTACGCCCAATGTAGCGCTCATGATCCGGTTAAAAATGATTCGTGCCAATTCCGGCGAACGAATCCTGCCCATCTTTTACGAAGACAATTATTTCTCACTGTTTCCTGGCGAAAGCCGGACGATGTCCATTCAATTCGCCGATTCCGATCTAGCCGGTGAACAACCAAAGTTGGCCGTGGAAGGTTGGAATGTCGCCCCAGAGGAAATCTCCATCCATTAGGCAATTTTCCTTAATGATTTAAACGAATTGCCAGGGGCTAGTCGGCCGATGGTTTCGGGAGTAGAGGATATTGAAACCCTGCCGGCATGGTGGGCGGCGGGGCGTATTCCGGCGCGCTGCCCCAGGCGGGATTGGGCTGCGGCCCCATCACAAATCGCAATTTCCCGCCGGCGACCAGGTCTTGCCAGGTGAACCAGGGTTTCAAAAGCGGTTTGCCGTTCAGCGTAGCTGACTGGATATAGATATTTTGCGGACTGTTGTGCTCCGCAATGATTGTAAATGTGTCGCCGTGATCTTTGTCGCGGCTCAAACGAATGACCGCCTTCCTCACGATAGGACTGCCAATAACAAAGATGCCGCTATCGGGGTTTACCGGATAGAACCCAAGCGCGCTGAAGATGTACCAGGCGGCCATTTGCCCGCAATCAACGTTACCCGGCTCGCCATCCGGTGTATCGTTATACAATCTTGCCATCGCTTGCCGCACCCAATACTGGGTCTTGTACGGCGCCCCCGCGTAATCATAGAGATAGGCAATGTGGGCTGACTGCTCGTTTCCCCCGATGTATTGCCCAATCCGGCCAGTGAGATCGGGAATGCGCGTATGAATGGTCGAGTTGGTCGTGAAGAGTTCGTCCAACTTTTGAATGAATGCCTGGTTGCCGCCGAACAGCGCGATCAGGCCCGGCACATCCTGTTGGATATAGAAAGCATATTGCCAGGCATCCGCCTCGCTGTATTGGTCATTGACCATGCCAAAAGCGTCGAAGGGTTCGCGCCATTGGCCGTTGTCCAGCCGCGCCCGGAAAAAGCCCGTCGTGCGATCAAACAGGTTGTAGTAGTTGGCCGAGCGTCGATAAAACAACCTGGCATCTTCTTCATGGCCCAACGCCTGCGCCATGCGCGCCACGCACCAATCATCAACCGTATACTCGAGTGAGATGGACGTGAGCGGCCCATAACCCCGCAGCCGATAAGCATCAAGTCCTCTTCGATCTTGCATCGCCGTTTCACGCATGTCCTGATAGGCGGTTTCAGCGTCGAAACCATTGAAACCGTCCAGGTACGCCGCCGCGATCATATCTGCTGAATGATAGCCGGACATGCACCAGGTTTCGTTACCCCAAAGCGGCCAGACCGGCAGCGAGTGCCGGCCCAATTCCCCGAATTCCGCCAGCATCGAGTTCACCATATCGTTGACGCGCCCGGGACGAAGGAGCAATAACAGCGGCCATTCGGCCCGGTAAATGTCCCAAATCGAAAAGGTCGTGTAGTTCTGAAAGTCCGCGCCGGCGTGGTTTTCGTGATCATAACCCCGATAGGCTCCGTCCACGTCATTAAAAAGGTTTGGCGCGACAGACGCCAGATAGAGGTTCGCGTAAAAGGTCGTGCGGGTGCGCGGTTCGACGGTCTTAACTTCAATCGCGCTCAATTCATGCCGCCATTGCCGAACCGTTGCGGCCCGGATCCTGTCGAAATCCCAATTTGGAATTTCCGCCTCCAGATTTTTCCGCGCCCCGGCCACGCTCGTGCCGGAAATTCCCACTTTGACGAGGATCACTTCCTTCGCCGCAGTTTTATAATTGAACCACGCCTGGACATCCCGGCCATCGGCCCTGTTTGTGTTCGCGGGCAAACATTGTCCATTCTGCCGGATGCCAAAGGATTCGAATGGTCGGGAAAACTCCATCACGAAATAGACTGTCCGCTGACCGCCCCAGCCTTCCGAAACTCGCGAGCCGCATAGGGTGTGATCGCTTTCGACGTCGAGGGTTGCCTCGATGGCCTTGTTTCCGATGCCATGCACCAGGTCGAGGATGAAGTGCGACTGATCCGACCTTGGAAATGTGTAGCGATGGAAACCGCACCGCGCGGTCGCGGTCAATTCTGCATTGACCTGCGGTGTTTCCAGAAATACGGAATAATAACCCGGCATCGCCTTTTCCATCGCGTGCGAAAAGCGCGACGAATAACCGTCGCCCGGAACGCCGGGATCCAAATGGAGTTTGCCGGTGCCGGGCATCAGCAGAATGTCGCCCAGGCAGGTTGCTCCCGTACCGCTCAGGTGCGTGTGGCTGAAACCGAGAATGACGCTGTCCGAGTAATGGTAGCCCGAGCAACCGTCCCAGGTATTCGTTCGTGTGTCCGGACTGAGTTGCACCATGCCAAACGGCACGGTTGCGCCCGGGTATGTGTGACCATGGCCATCAGTGCCAACCATCGGCAATGGCGCATTCACGGGTGACTGCGCGGCGTCTAAGGAAACGGTCCAAAAGAGAGTGGTCACCGCAACGGCAAGATAGACCACGCGAATCGTCATAATAATGGCCATGATATTAACGTCAGCGACCAGTTAGTCCACAAAGATGCCCGGCAGGACTTACACCTGGCATTCCACGATTCAAAATCGGCAGTTCCGGCGCCCCCGGTGGTTGATTCGATTGTACTTCTACGCTATAAACAGGGAAAATCTGGACCAACGCATGAATGACTCCGAACATATGCCTGCGGATGGCCGACAAGGTTTCGGCAACAATCCCTTCGATGCCTTGTCGAGTGAAGGGCTCCCGCCAGCCGCCGGAAATTCGTCAGAGCTTCCCGAGTTGCGACCGGCACCCCAGGTAGCGCGGAAAAATCGTGGCCGGGTAGATATCATCCGTCAGACGGCTGGGCGTGGCGGGAAAGTGGTGACAGTGATTAAAGGTTTCACCGGCATCGGTTTGCCGGAAAAAGAGCGACTCGCCAAGGCGATGCAAAAGGCTTGCGGCACCGGAGGTACAGTGAAGGATGGCCGAATCGAAATTCAGGGAGACAAACGCAAGGAAGTAGCCGCTATTCTGGCTGAGGCGAACTTCCGGCCCGTATTCGCGGGCGGTTAGAAGCCTGTTGAAAAACTATAGATAATGCTGTTTCGCCGGGAATGGCCACGAAAATGCGGGCATCGCCTTCGAATTGTGGATTCTTATTTCAATAAACCGCCATTGTCACATAATCGAATGTATGAGCGAGTTTACCCTCACGGTTGGCGAGTGTTGCGATGAGCGCCGGTCGAGTCAGTGCATTTCCCATATACAGGAACTCGGGTTGAACCCCAATGTTTCCTGTTTCCAGTCTCAAGAGGGCGGATTGAAAAAAACGTTTTTGCTGCTGAACCTGGCAACTGTCGGTGTTTTCCTAAATTATTCAGCGTCGCTAGTATCCAAATCAACCAATGAGTTAATGAACGACGCTGCGTTCATGAACCTCCCGTTCTGGCAAGAGTCGTTTTGGATACCGCAAGATTTTGCCCCCGCCAAAGCATTCGAAAATGACGATGACGGCCCTTTTTTCTTTGGAAGCAGCCTGCAACTATTGGCGACTCTGGACTTCATTAAGTCAGTTTCTCGGATCCCATTGGGGCCTGTTCCGCCAGCCTATGATCTAATGGTACAGGACCTGCGCTCCTTTTATAGAGATTTCAAGGGGATAGACGGCGAGCAAGGCTGCATTCAGTGGGTGTGGCGCGGCCTATATGACGGCGCAACTTTAGCGGTGCAAAATAAGCTGCCGATGGCAGGAAACGGCCTTTAATTGAGGAGCAACGAAGTCGCCGGGCCATTATTGACGAGACCTCCAGGCTGGGGCCTTTTTGACCCATGGCTTTGTCGTCGCGTTCAGGTCCACGGAGGACATGGCCGCTGCTCGCTCCGCAATGCCCATTGTTTTTCAACAGGCTGTTAGCCGCCAATGGCTACAATTTGCCTGTCAAATATTAATCCACTGTGTTCTCACGCTGCGCCCGACGGTGGAGAACCATGACATTGCCGACCCGCATGACGAGGTGGCTGGCGGTTTTCTCTGCCAATTGCGGAGCAAGATCCTTCTTTTGGTCTTTGAACTCAACGAATTTGATTTTGACGAGTTCGTGTTGGGACAACGCATCATTGACCGACTGAACAAAACCGTCCGACAAACCGGCCTTGCCGATTTTCAGAATCGGGTCCAGGAGTTGCGCGGCTGCCTTGAGTCTGCGAATTTCCGGATTGGCGAGCGGTTTCAACATCGGTTGAATCTATGTCGCTTTTGCCAGAACGACCAGCAGTAATCTCGAGGTAGGGACGGCCCGCTGGGCCGTCACCGCCCGTACAGCGGGCGGAATATCCCGCATCGGGACGTCCGACCACATTCGTTGCGCCGCTAAACGCGGCGCGGACAGCGCAGCGCGCCGTCCCTGCCAAGAACAGTGCCAAGTTGCGCCCCGGCCTCCCTGCCTCGAAAGAATTGCCTCTCATTTCCCAACGAAGTCGTTTATATTGCCAAATGACGAGACGTTCATGACCACAAAACTATTTTCTGATCTGGGTTTGTCCCAGGAAGTGCTCAAGGCCATCGATAAACTTGGGTTCGAGCAGGCCTCGCCGATTCAGGCGGCGGCGATTCCCTTGCTGATGGCGGGCAAGGACATCGTGGGCCAATCGCAAACCGGATCGGGCAAGACCGCCGCATTTGGTGTCCCCGCCGTTGAGAAGGTGGATACCGCCCTGCGCGCCGTGCAGGTTTTGGTCCTGTGCCCCACGCGCGAACTGGCGATTCAGGTTTCCGAGGAAATTCATAAGCTCGCGTTCTTCAAGCGCGGCGTGAATGCATTGCCGATTTACGGCGGGCAATCCTACGAACGCCAATTTTACGGTCTCAAGCAAGGCGCACATATCGTCATCGGCACGCCGGGCCGCATCATGGATCACATGCGCCGCGGGACGTTGCGGCTCGAAACGGTGAAACTTGTCATCCTCGACGAGGCCGACGTCATGCTCAACATGGGATTCCGCGATGACATCGAAACCATTCTCAAAGAAGCGCCAAAAGAACGGCAGACGGTTTTCTTTTCCGCCACGATGCCGCGGCCGATTCGCGAATTGATCGAGCGATATGCGCGCAATCCGGAAAATGTGAAGGTCGAACAGAAGGCGATGACGGTACCGACCGTTGAGCAGGTTTATTATGAGGTGGATCGGCGTTTCAAAATCGAACTCTTGACGCGGCTGATTGACATTCATGACCTCAAACTCGGGATTATTTTCTGCAACACCAAACGCATGGTGGACGACCTCGTGGACCATCTCGAAGCGCAGGGTTACATGGCCGACCGTTTGCACGGCGATATGACGCAGGCCATGCGCGACCGCGTGATGAACAAGTTCCGCAAGTCCGGATTGGAATTTCTCGTGGCCACAGACATCGCCGCCCGCGGTATTGACGTAGACGATATCCAGGTGGTCTTCAACTACGATTTGCCCTACGATGGCGAGGATTACGTGCATCGCATAGGTCGCACAGGCCGGGCCGGTCGTACGGGACGCGCCATCACTTTCGTCTCCGGGCGCGAAGTCTTTCAGATTCGTAACATCGAACAATACACGAACACTCGCATCCAGCGCGCTCGCGTGCCAACCGAAGCCGAAGTTGAGGAAGCGCGCGACAACGTGTTTCTCGGAAAAATTCGCGAAAATCTTCAAGCCGGCCAATTCAAGAGTCATGAACCCTTGATTGAACGGTTATTGGAAGAAGGATTTTCCTCGACCGAAGTTGCGGCTGCCTGCCTGTCATTGTTGCAAAATGGCGAGGGCTCAGCCAAACCCAACGTCGAACAATATGACCGGCCGCCCCAACGCGAGCAGCCTCCCGAACGCGGCAAGTTTCGCGAAGATCGCCGGGGACGCCAGGAAGATCGCGGCCCGCGATTCGAGCGTCGCGAACGTATTGAGCGTCCGCAACGATTTGATGATCGGGCCCCGCGTCCAGCAATGCCAATGCCTTCCGCCAAACCGCTCCCGCCGCCGCCGATGAGCCCACCCGCG
>DASXFM010000271.1:0-13713 GCA_036489615.1 Verrucomicrobiia bacterium
GTTACGGATTCTTTGGCGACCAGCGTGGGGATGGCCATGAAGCCCAGGCCGTGGGAGGCGAGCGTTCTGACGAAGGCCGGGTCTTCAATTTCCGCGACCAGACGGGGACGAACCCCCACGTCGTGAAACCATTTTTCGAGCGAACGCCGCAGGCCGCTGTTCGACATGGGTAAAAGCGCAGGAGCTCCATCCAGAGATTGGGGAAATCCGCGTCGCAGTTTTGCGGCCAATCGCTGTTCCGCGCAAAAGATAATGCCGCTCTCTTCCAGCAAATAGTTGAATACGTTGCCGGATACAGAGCTGGACGCCGGCTGGTCCGCCAGCACTATATCAAGCCGGTGCGCCGTCAGATCCGCGAGCATGTCCGACACCTTCGTTTCCCAGCACGCTACCTGCACGGTTTGGGGTAAATGGAAAATGGGCTCGATAATGCGATAAGCCACCAGCTTGGGCAGCGCATCGGAAACGCCCAGATGAACCCGCAATGGACGCAGGGTAGGGCGCTGCTTGATCGTGCTGACCAAATCCTGGCCCAGGGAAAAAATCTCCTCCGCGTAGCTGAGAACCTCCTGACCGGTGTCCGTCAAAACGAGATGGCGTCCGACACGCTGAAAGAGCTTCTCGGCCAGCATTTCTTCCAGGGCTCCGATTTGGGCGCTGATGGTTGGCTGGGAGACGTGCAGCCTGGCCGCCGCCTTCCGCAAACCGCCCTCCTTTGCGACCATCCAAAAATATCGCAAATGATGATAATTTAAGAATTCCATTAACGCAGAATGTTAACTTAAAACTATCAGTCAATTAAAAAACTCGTAATAGTCGAAGTATCGGCCCCGCTGTACGCTAAAGGCGTGAATATGAAAATGACATTTAAACCTTTACGGAACCTGGCGGTCAAACCGGTCAGGATAAACAATAAAAAAGCGGATAAAACGGCCACCAGGCCCGTGGCAAATATCGGTCGGGCGGTATGGCGGGGGCTTAAGTTCCACCTGCGGCCCCGGGAAAACTTCCGCGAAATTCTGGAGCGTTTGGCCACCACGCCCTTTCGCATCAACCTTCCCGGCTTCAAAGCCGGGAAGGCCTGAAAGGGAGGCGTTCAATATTCGATGAGATAATCGAGTTCGTAAACGTAGCCATAAACCAAGCCGCAGATGGCGACTGCGGACGCGGCCAAATAGCAATGAACGTTCAATTCCTTGTCCCGGTCATAACGGACAAGGAACCAATCCACCACAATGATGGTCAAAAGGATGAGGACGCCGGCGATATCGAACCAGAGCCATTCGGGGGGGACGGCAGCGCCGTGGGTTCTTTCGATTCCCGCCCAAATGAAATCAACGAGCAACAATAACGCGATCGTGGCGTAAAATTGCTGCCAACGGCGGGCCGACAACGACCGGGACATGACAAAAAACAGGCCCGCCTCGAGTGAAAAAACCAGACAATCAAAGTTCAGCCAGACTGCGCTAATGCTTTTAGGCGGATTTGGGCCGTGTAACGGTTCGATATATTGAAGGTACAGATACTTTTGATTGCCCTGGAAAAAGGGCGTCACCAGCATCAGAAAAACAATCAAAGATATGAACCTGGAATGGTGAACACAATCGAACCAACTGGCCAGGGTGGTGGCGTGCTTTTCATGTTCGGGTCTGTTTTCCTTGATGGCCTGGTTGAATGCCTCAGCGATAGCCAGGGCCAGGATGATGCAATACACTGACTGGATGTTTTCAACGATTTGAGTAATCGAACCAACAGTCATAGGGATATTCTTTAAAACAGGCGGGTGGCGGCATCAAGCAAATCCTTAAAGGTGCCCCGTCTTTCCGATTTTTCTGATCGAAAATAAATTTAACCACCGGTCCTGGAAAGGGGCATGGCAGCCTTAATGTTTGGTCATTTTAACATGGAATAATCCATTGCGACTGGCCGTTTCAATTGGTTGCTCTTCCAGGCAAGAGACATCTTTTTCTTAAAAAACTTGTCTTGACTTCGGGTATCGGACTGATAACTTGCGATTGTTCAACCCACAAAAGGTCGCGGCGGATTGCTATAACCAATGCAAAAGCGTGACAACAGGATGATGCGGCAGCGTGATTCGCAGGGCTGGAAACATGCGAATAACTTTTGCGCCCAAATCGCAAAAGAAGGGGCCTTTTTTTCAATCAATCAAACCCTCAGGAGCAATAAATCCCTAATCTTATGAAAGCAAACGCCCTTTGTTCATTGATCATTGCGACACTATTTCTTCCAATAACGGCCCTGCACGCCCAATCCGCCTATTCGAATGCCGTTTTGACCCTCAACCCGGCCGGCTATTGGCCGATGCACGAGGTCGAAGCGGCGGCGCAGGGCGACATTGAAACCAATTACGGCACCCTGGGAGTTTTGGCGACCGGGTATTATCCGGATTGGGCGGGCGCAAATGTGGGAATCAGGCGCGGGATCAAAGGAGCCCTGGCAAATGACACAGACCAGGCGGTATATTTCAACTACGGCGGTTCGCCTGGCGCTGGAACCTACACAAACGTTTTGTTGATCCCGCACATCTCGTCTCAATTGACTTTGACCCCTCCATTTTCCGTCGAATGCTGGGCCTACCCGACCAACCAAAATAATGAATCGATTTGGTCATCCAGCGCCTTTGAGGGCCTGAATGCCGGCGGATTTGGCGCCGGGGCGGGTGGTATCGCGGGCATAACCTTGCAATGGAACGGAACCAATACCGGCTTCCAGGTATACAGCTATTACAATAGTACGACTTTGAATACGGAAGGATTTTCCGGCAATACCAACAATCCCAACAATACGCCGCTCAATCAGTGGTATCACCTGGTGGTCACGTGCGACATCAATACGAACATCAGTTTGTCCGTCAACGGCGTTCAAGGTTTGTATGTCGCGGCGGCTGGCGGCGTCCCGGCCGGGCTGATGAGTTCGGTATCGGGCCTTGGGCTGTATACGCCGGATTATTGGGCGCCATTTCAGGTTGGCGGCGGCAGGGGCAATACCCGGGCTTTCCCCGGTTTTGTGGATGAGTTCGCGATTTATACAAACATGCTTCAATCGCAGGATGTCCAGGCCCATTATAACGCCGGTCTTACCGGGGCTGCGGGTCAATACGTCGCCGACGTCATCGCTTCCAATCCGGCGGTTTATTTGCGCATGGACGCGCCCGCCGGTTACACGCCGCCAAACGCCGGCACGTGGCCTGTGTTGGCGAATTACGGAAAGACCAATGGCGTGTCTACCGGCAATGGTGTTTATACTCCGGGTACAATTCCCGGGAGGCTGGCAGGCCAGCCGGTCAGCCCGAACGGTCTGCCGTTTGAGGGGGTGGCGTCGAATCTCGCAATCCTGAGCGGTGTCAGCAGTTTTGCAGACGCCGGCTTCGCGGCGGCATACAATCCCACAGGCGCAACGCCATTCAGTGTGACGGCCATTTTTCGCGGCAACCCCTGCGATGGCCGCAGTCAAACGATTGTCGGCCACTCCGACAATTCATGGAATATTATCCTGAACACGACCGGCAAACTCGTGGCGCATTTCGGGACCAATACCGCTGGCGCGGTCACGTCGGTCGGAACCTATAATGACGGCAATTGGCATCAACTTGTAGAGGTTTATATGCCGGGCTCGACGCCCAATGTGGCTGGAACCAACGCACTATTTGTGGATGGCCAGTTGGACAATGCTTCGGTATCGGCGACCACCAATGGATTGCTCCCGGGTTCAAGCCTGGATTTGATGATTGGCGACGACCCGCAATATACGAACAACCCGGCGGGCGCCGGCCGGAGTTTTGCCGGGCAGATTTGTGACGTGGCATTTTTTAATTATGCGCTGGCGCTCTCCCAAATCGGGACACTTTACAGCAACTGCGAGGTGGCGCCTTACCTTACCGGGCAGCCCGTCACAGGGCGGTCCGTGAACGGCGGAGCAGGGACCTATATTTTCTTTGGTGTCCTGGCCAATGGCTCCCAGCCTTTGGGCTATCAGTGGTACTTCAACACCGTCTCAAATTACAGCGGCGCAACCCTGTTGACCGATGGCGCAAAATATAGCGGTTCGGGAACGTTGAATGTCACGGTGACGAACCTGGCTCCCAGCGATGATGGATTTTATTATGCTGTCGTTACCAATAGTTTTGGATCGGTGACGACCCGCCTGGCCAGCCTCACGGTCTTTGCCGCGCCGACTCTAGTCACCCAAAGTCCCGTTCCCTACACAAACTTGTTTACCTTATATGCGGGGGCCAGCCCCAGGTACTCGATTTTGGCCAGCGGGGCGCAGCCGATTAGTTATTTCTGGTATACCAATGGCCTGCTGGATAAGGCGGCGACCAATTCAGTCCTGACGCTGCCAAATGTCTCAACTGGTTTCATCACAAATTATTGCATTCTGACAAATGTCGCCGGTTCGGCGACGAGCGTGGTCTGGGCGGCGTCCGTGATTGCCGCTCCTGCCGCTCCCTATCCAGCCAGCGTCCTGGCCCTGGCTCCGCTGGGCTACTGGCGATTGAATGAAGGCAATGACGATGGAGGCGGTGATGACGGATATCTGGCGATCGATTACGGTGGCGGCAACAACGGCATTTATACGAACGTTTTGCTCGGAAATTCGGGCTATAGCCCGTCGACAGATCCCAGTGATACTTCAGCGATATTTGGCGAATACAATTCACTGCCCGCAGTGAACGAGGATGCGGGCCAGATTCAAGGCATCAATTTTGCCATTACGAACGGCGGAAACGGCGAGTTTACCGTCGAAGCCTGGGCGAATGGGGTGAACGATCCCAGTTTGTTTCCGCAGATCGTTGGCGCGCCGTTGCTGACCAAGGGGCTCTATAATCATGATGACCAATTCAATCTCGGAATTGATTCCACGAAACTGCACTACCGTTTTTACGTTCGCAACGCCGCCGGGTCGGTTTTTACCTGCGGCTCCGGCACCGCGCCCCCGATCGATAATGGCTGGCATCACGTCGTGGGAGTGTGCGATGAAGCGAACGGTTTGTTGTCGGTCTATTATGACGGCAAGCTGGTGAATACGGCGTCCATCCCGACCAACTCAGGAATCTATGCCGACACCGAACCGGCATTCATCGGCGCCGGAACCCAGGACGGCATTACCTATTCCAATCAATTCATCGGCAACATCAACGATGTCGCGGCTTTTGGATACGCTTTAAGTCCGGGGCAGATTGCGTCGGAATATTCGGCCGCGGGAGTCGGGCCTTCGTTCATCCAGACTCCGCCGGCGTCGATGGCGGTAAACGGCGGAGGCGCGCTAACGATTTCGGCGAGTGCCATCGGAACGGCGCCAATAAGCTACCAGTGGACTGATGTGAGCGCAGGTACGAACATCATCCTGGGCACAACCAATGCGATTCCGTTGAACGCAACCCTGATGGTCAGCAATGTGCCGGCGGGATGGAACAACGACCAATTGGAATTGACCATAAACAACACCTATGGCTCCACGAACGTCTACGTGTTGTTGACCGTTTATACCAACGCCCCGGTCATTACCCAGGACCTTCCGGCGCAAGTCGAATTATTATCGGGAACGCCTTACAATTATTCCGTTGCCGCCGTCGGGCCCGCGCCATATTCCTACCAGTGGTATGAGAATGGCGCGTCCATCCTGAACCAAACCAATTCCAGCTACACAGCCACCGCTGGAAGCGCCGGGAGCAGCGCAGCCTATTTTGTAGTCGTCGTGAATGCGTACGGGTCGACCACCAGTTCGATTTCCTCTTTCACTTCCGTCGCTCAACTGACAACTCCCTATGCGAACGACGTTCTTCAGTTTCACCCGGTCGGTTATTGGCCGTTGCAGGAAACCAATGCGCCCGCGCCGGTGAGCATGGAAACCAACTATGGCTCACTCGGAAAACTGGGCAATGCCTACTATGCCGCGACCAATGCGGCGAATATCGCGTTTGATCAAACCAGTGTCATCGCCGGAGACAGCGATGGCGCGGTAACCTTTAGCGGAACCGGAACCAACGATAACAGCTATGCCTTCGTTCCGAGGGTTTCACCTTTGTTGACGATACAGGCGCCTTTCACGCTGGAAGCCTGGATCAACCCGGCCAATAACGTTTACTCGATTGTCGTGGGCGAAGGCGGCGGCACTGGATTGAATGGAGGCCCGAACTATGGCGGATTCCAAATGGGTCTCGGCTTGAGCTCAGGCGCAAACGCCTTCCAAATGAATTATTATACCGGTGTGGGGACTGCGCAGAATGATGAGATTGAGGCCAATCTCCTGTATACGCCGTCGCAGTGGTATCATTACGTCGTCACTTACGACGGGACAAACTCGATATTTTACATCGATGGTACGAACATTTTCAGCGCCACTTCGACCTACGCGGCAGACACATGGTCGCCGCTGGCAATTGGCGCGGGCAAATGGGATTTTGGTCAGATTGGCGGCATCCGCTGGTTCGCCGGAACGGAAGACGAAGTCGCCGTATACACAAATGCTTTGATGCCGGCTGAAGTCGCAAACCACTATTTGGCGGGCACCACGGTCGGGTCGAATTACGCGCAAACTGTCCTGGCCGATAACCCGTTGCTCTATTATCGCATGGATTGCGCGGGCTATACCAATGCGAACCCCAATACCTGTCCCATCGCCGTTAACTACGGTTCCGCTCCGTTGGACGCCATTTATCCTTCCGGTACTGTGCCCGCCGAATTGTCTGGCCCGCAGGGATTCGGGACCAATGCGGTTGCCGTGGGGCTTAACGGCGTCTTCTCGTGTGTCAATGCAGGCAACGATCCGACTTTTAACGCGACGGGCTCGCAGCCGTTCACGGCGTTGACCTGGTTCAGGACTTATCCGTGTGACGGACGGATTCAAGACCTGATGAGCCACGGTACGAACTGGGCGCTCGTGATTGACGGCACGAATGGAGTGGTGGTGTGGGATACCCAGGGGGCCGGACCGGTTTTATCGGCGAATACGTTCAACGACGGCAACTGGCATATGGCTGCGGGTGTTAACGACGGGGTCAATAGCCTGCTCTACATTGACGGGCAATTGAGTGGCTCGCTGCCGCTCGCGGCGTCGCAGGCCGGTGATTCCTCTCATCCTCTTTACCTGGGTGGCAATGCCGCGTTCGCTGCGGTGGGGAACAACGCGCAATATTTTGCGGGGGCTCTCGCGCAAGCCGCTTACTTTACCAATGCGCTGACCGCCGCGCAGGTTGCGCAAATATATGCCTCTGTCAATCCGGTAAATACCAATCCGACGCAAATCGAGGTTTCCCAAAGCGCAGGCCAGTTAATCCTGAGCTGGCCGGCGGATCATACGGGCTGGACCCTGCAGTCGCAGACCGACAGCCGGTCAGCCGGAATTGGCGCCGGTTGGGCCAATGTGCCGGGTTCCACGGCCACCAACCAGGTCGTCATCTCTGTCAATCCGGCCAATGGCTGCGTCTTTTATCGATTGATTTATAATCCATAAGGATAAAATTCCTTCAAAGGGTCATGAAGATGAATTCTTTATTTAGAGCAAAAAGGAAAATTGCTTTGGGCGGGTTCACGCTTGTTGAACTCCTCATCGTCATCGCTATCATAGCGATTTTGGCGGCAATACTTCTGCCGGTTTTGAATCGGGCCAAGGAAAGGGCGATGAATATCGGAGCGATTAATAATCTGCGCCAATGTATTTTTGCCTGGAAAATGTATAGCACTGATAATGCGAGCATCGTGCCACCAAACCGTTATGCGGATGATGGTTCCCAAAATTCAGCTCAAACGGTCGAGGCCGGGGCGGTCAGCGGAGCGCTGCCGGTGAATCTGAGCGGCGAAAATTATCCTACGTGGGCCGCCGGGCAGATGAGGGGACCGCAGAATGGCGCGGCGCCCTCCATTGGGATCGCCCCGTATGCGGGAGTGTGGGACTGCACGAACACCGCGCTCCTGCTCGATACCAGGTATTCGGTAATGGGTTCCTACGTCCAGAACCCGAAGGTCTATACGGACCCCGGCGATCAAAGCCTGTGGGATGCACGGCCGCGGGTGCGCAGCTTTTCCATGAACTGCGCCATTGGTTATACCAATGACACTTTTCTTGGAACGTCCGGCGTCTGGCGGGAGTATGACCGCGAAAGCGATTTAATTGCGCCCAGTCCTTCGGATTTGTATGTGTTCCTGGATGAACATCCTGACAGCATCGAAGATGGATTTTTCGATTTCCAGATGCCCATCAGCGGGGTGCTGACGGCCTATATCGATATGCCCGCCGCCTATCACAATAATTCCTGCGCCTTTGCTTTTGCCGACGGACATTCAGAACTCCATGCGTGGCGCAGGCCCGGCGTGCTCCCTTTGGTCGATTGGAACGTTCAGAACACTCCCGAGCCGATCAGATCCCAATCGAGCAATACGGGCGGCAACCCGGATATCTTGTGGCTGGCGGCGCACACGACCGCTCCGTCGTCGAGCGCGCCCGCCGGCACATATTATCCGTAAAACAAACGCCCTGCGTAAACGGTTACGCAGGGCAGGCAATCATTTTCAAATTTCCTCAGGCGTTGTCCGGTTATTTGAACAGCTTTGCTTTGCCGTCAGAGCCGACGGCGCGGATGATGTTCTTGATGTCTTCCTTCAGCTTGTCTTTCGCCGCGCGGGCGATGCGCCAGACGTGATGCTCGTGTTTGAGTGTCTTGCTGAGTTCGTTGAAATACTGGATGTAATTCATGCGCAATCCTTCGCCAAAGTTGATTTTGGTCATGCCGGCTTTGACGCATTTGGAAATGTCGGACAGGGAAATGCCGCACGTGCCGTGCTGGACCAGCGGCGGCTTGACGGCTTTGCGAACTTTGGCGATCAAGTCGAAATCCAGGCCGTGTTGCTCCTTGAAAATGCCGTGGGTGCTGCCGTTGGCGATCGCGAGCAGGTCCACGTCCACTTTTGAGGTAAATTCTTTGGCCTCGGCGACGCTGACTTTGGGCGCGCGCTGGTCGGAGTCATCGGAGCTCTTGATGATATGGCCGATTTCGGCTTCGACGCTGATGCCCAGGGGTCGGACGAGGTCGATGATTTGTTGCGTGCCACGGACGTTTTCATCCAGCGGCTTGTCGGCGTAATCAATCATGACGTGGCTAAAACCGGCGCGGACGGCGCGCGCGATGGATTGCGGAGTTTTGCCGTGGTCCAGCGCGATGCAGAGGGGAATGGTGGTGTCGGCGGCGAGATGTTTGATGACGGTGCCGGCCCAATCGTAGCCGCGATATTCGAGGTTCGGCTCATATTCCGCGATGATGAGCGGCGACTCTAATTCTTCCGCGGCCTCGATGATCGCGCGGCCCACGTCGTAGCTGCCGCCGTTGTTGTTGAGAGCGGGAACGCCGAAGCCCTTGGCCGCGGCAATGTCACATAATTGTTTTGCGTTACGAAGCTTCATAATTTTCTGAACTAAGTTTGGGACTGAATGTTTTTTCCGAAGAAAGGCCCAGCGCCTTCTCTTCGATGTTTTGACGTTCATGCGTCAAAGCGTTGGCCACCTCCTGGAAAGTGCGGGTGGGTTTGGGCGTCAGGAGGCTGACAATAAAGTGGGCCGCGAATCCGGGAATGGCGAGAATCACCGCATTGTTCCAGAAAGCGTGCGTGAAGAATTCTTTCGCGATCAAGGTAATGATCGGGGTAATGATTAACGCCGCCAGCGCGCCCTGCCACGTGGCGCGCCGCCAAAATCGGCCCATCAAAATAATGATGGCCAGGCCGCTCATCGTGATCGGCAGAAAGCTGGTGACATAGCTGACAATCATCCCCGCATGAAGGGCGACCGACGTGCAAAGCACAAACGCGCAGACCAGCAGAATTCGGGCGGCGAATAGCGGGCGGCGTGGATATTTGCCTCCGGTGACGAGCGGATAGATATGCCTCACATAAAACGTGCTGATGGCCATCGCATTGCCGTTGGCGCAGGAAAAAATGCCCGAAGCCGCCGCGATGACCACGAAAGCCGCCAGCCATGAGGGAAGAACATGGATGACCAGCCAAAGTAATGCTTTGTCGGCGTCAGAATCTTTCAACATGGGATTCAGTTGGTGGGCGTACATGCCGGTGATGCCGATGAGCAGCGAGAATGCAATCACGATCAGTCCTGCAACAACCATCGACCAGCGCGCGCCGCGTTCTGTTTCCGCGCCAAACATGCTCATCCGCCGTCCCGGATCAGCAATGACGCTAAGGACCAACGTCAGGATCATTCCGCCGACTTCCCATTTGCCGAATTGGGGATAGGAATCGACGCCGAATACCGAAAAATAAGAGGGGGGAACATTTTGCCGCAGCCCCGCCAGGCCGCCATCATGATGAAGGGCCATGGCTGTCACACAGACAAATCCCGCGACCAGAATGAACGCCTGGACAAAATCCGTATAAACCACGCTCTTAAATCCTCCGGGAATGGCAATGCTCGCGATGATAATGCCGGTGATGATTACGCATGCTTCATTCGACATTCCCGTGGCGGCGGCGAGTACTTTCGAGCCGCCAATGATTTGCGCGGTCAACCAGCCGAACTGGGATGCCCAAAGTGTGATGTTGGTAAATTCGATGATGACTCGTTTGCCTTCGTAATAGGACGCCACTTCCTCGACGATGGTCATGAATTGATACCGGCGCATGACCGCGAAGAGCAGTCCGGCCAGGGCCGTGCCGACACCCAGTGCGACGGGCCACGCGCTGCCCGCCCAGCCGTGCAGATAGGACAGGCCCGAACCGCCAATGATGACGCCGGTGCCGATACAACCGGCGGTGATGTTCCCGGTCAGCACCCAGAATGGCAGGCTGCGCCCGCCCACGAGATAATCCGCGGGCTTCTTGACCTTGAACATCCAATACGATGAAACCGCCAGCATCAACCCCCCATACAGAAGCAGTCCGATGTCGATGGCGGTTCTCGTGTCCATGGGTTACCTCATGGTTGCGACGCTACGGCAGGTTTGGAAACCTGCGCTACGATGGCGGTCCACGCATCCATTATACGGTTATACGGTTTGCTCACCCACGCGGTTCAGTTTACATGATCTGCATTCCCATCACGCGGGCAAGGCGCTTTAAAAACGCGGCATGATGACCTTCAATCACGGCGACGTGGTGCGGCATGCCGGCGTGGCAAAGTTCCTGGAACCATTCGCCGGGATCGCAGTTCATTTTTGCCAGGGCGTTGGTCATCATCAAATGTCGTTTGGGTTTGATCGTCTCGCCTTCCCGCGCGCTGAAAATATATTTTCCTTCGCAACGCCAAAAACGATAGACCGTGATCGGCATTCCCGCCCGGATAGTCGCTTCGATACAGGCCGGCTTTTTGATGTTGAAATGGCGCGCGATGCGCGGACCGCCCGGCGTGCCGACGGGTTCGCACATGGACATCGGCGCGGCCCCACCGTGCCACAGGGTAATTGTTTGATGATCGTGTTCCAACCAATCCGACAGATAGCAGCGGCCCAGGCCGAGATGTTCGACGATCCAGGCGCACAATGATCCGTCAGCGTCACCTTCGATGCCGATGGCGCGGCCTTCATCCGCCAGCCGCGCGGCGGCCATGTAGGGCCATTGCCCAAACACGTTGGGCATTTCCGGCCATTCGCGAATCGTCAGCGTGTCCAAATTTTCAGTTTCGAAAAAGGATTTCATCGCGAGGTACAATCGCGATGCCATCGGCAAATCTTCGTCAGTGGTGTCTTTGTGCGGATATCCGAGAGCCTTGACCTTCGCGACGTCGGCGTTGACGGCTTCGGCCTGAATCTCATTCACGACGTTGGAAAACTCAATCAGACTGTAGGTCTGGACTTGTGCGCCCGTGCCGCGATGAACCGTGAACGGATCGGCACTCATGGCAAAATAACCGGGCGCCTGTCCGCCGATGACACCAATGCGCAACGTCTTGAAACGGTTCACCGTGGCGGCGAGGCGGATCGCTTCTGAGAATTGGCGCTGCGTCTCCTTCTGGTCAGGATCGCCGTAGACCAGTTCAAAAGGATGCCCCATTTGCCGAAGGACCGATGCCCAGCAATGAACGCCAACCAGCGAACACGAACTGATCATGTCGCCCTGTTGATTTTCCGGGGTCGCCCACAGTATCAACGGATGCGGCCATAGCTGCGCGAGCGTAGGCGCGAGCCGGCCGTCACCCATGGTGGTTTGCAGCAATACAATCGCGTCCACCGCGTGCTCCCGGCAAGCGGCCATGCAGCGGCGCAAAGAAGCATCATCGACGGCTTTTTCCGACGGTTCAAAAATGGAAAACGCCGAACCTTTCAGCATTTGGTGAACGCGTTCTTCCATTTGTTTGCCCCAGTCCATATCGAAGCCGGGGCGCCGGCGGCCGAGAAACAGGACACCGATTTTGAGCGTGTTGTTTGTCATATTCCAAGCCCAAGCGAAACGTGCTTGGTTTCGAGAAAAGCGTCCATGCCTTCGGTGCCCAATTCGCGTCCCCAGCCGCTTTGCTTCATGCCGCCAAAGGGGCACTGGCTCGTCGTCGGTACGCCGTCGTTGATGCCAATGGTTCCGGCATCGAGTTGTTCCATCAGCCGGAACGCGCGCTTGAGGTCGCGAGTGAAACCGTAGGCGGCCAGCCCGTAAATCGAATTGTTCGCGCGTTCGATGGCTTCAGATTCTGTATCGAACGGACAAATCGGCGCCACTGGCGCGAACGTTTCCTCCGACATGCAGAGGGCATCGGCCGGGACATCCGCCAGGACGGTGGGTTCCAAAAAATATCCTTTGCGATCGAGGCGTTTTCCGCCGCAGAGCAATCGCGCGCCGCGTTTCACCGCGTCTTCGATATGTTCCAGCGCTTTGTGCAAGCCTTCCTCATTGATGAGGGGACCCACGTGCACGCCGTCTTCGAATCCATCGCCGGTTTTCATCGCACGGGTTTGCGCGACGAATTTCTCCAAAAACTTTTCATAAATGCCCCGCTGGACATAAATGCGGTTTGAGGCGATACACGACTGGCCGTTGTTCCGGAATTTAGTGATCATCGCGCCGTCGACGGCTGCGTCCAGGTCCGCGTCGTCAAACACCAGGACCGGCCCGTGGCCGCCCAATTCGAGAGAGAGGGGCTTGATGCCGTTGGCTGCGCCCTGGATGAGGGATTTGCCGACTTCCGTCGAGCCGGTGAATGTAATTTTACGGCAGAGCGGGTTGTCCAGAAATTCCTGGGCGATTTCACGTGCCGAACCGGCCACAAGCTGGAACACGCCTTTGGGTAATTTCGCCACGTCCACGCACTCGGCGAACATGGCCGCGCATACGGGCGTGGCGCTGGCCGGTTTCAGAATGACCGTGTTTCCCGCGGCGAGCGCCGGGGCGACTTTGCGCAATGCCAGGACCAGCGGAAAATTCCACGGACTGATGGCGGCGACGACGCCGTAGGGCACTTTGATCGCCATGTTGCGCTTGCCATCGGTTTGGTGCGGAATGACTCGACCGTAGGCGCGGCGTGCCTCTTCGGCAAACCAGCGGAGATGGTCTACGGACATGTTCATTTCGCCCAGGCTTTGGGACAGCGGTTTGCCGTTTTCCGTGGTGATGACCCGCGCGAATTCATCGCGCCGCCGTTCCAATTCGTCGGCAATTTTTCTTAAAAAGTCGCCGCGCGCCTTGGCGGTCAGGGCGCGCCAGGCCGGAAACGCCGCGTGAGCATCCTTGACGGCCTGCGCCACGGCGGCGCGGTCAATCG
>DASXFM010000493.1:0-5312 GCA_036489615.1 Verrucomicrobiia bacterium
AACATGAACGACCACGGCTTCACCGTCGTCGCTTATAACCGCACGGTGGCCAAGGTGGATGAATTTCTCGCCAAGGAAGCCAAGGGCACCAAAATCATCGGCGCACATTCCGTCGAGGAGATGGTCGCCAAATTGAAAAAACCGCGCCGCATCATGCTCATGGTCAAGGCCGGCAAACCGGTGGACGAGTTTATCGAACAGGTGCTGCCGCACCTCGAAAAGGGCGACATCATCATTGATGGCGGCAACTCACTGTTTGAAGACACCAATCGCCGCACGAAATATCTCGAGGAAAAAGGGATGCTATTTATCGGCACGGGCGTTTCCGGCGGCGAAGAAGGCGCGCGCAATGGCCCGAGCATCATGCCGGGCGGTTCGCCCGCAGCCTGGCCGCACGTGAAAAATATTTTCCAGGGCATCGCCGCCAAAGTGGACGGCGGGGCGCCCTGTTGCGATTGGGTGGGTGAAAATGGCGCGGGCCATTATGTGAAAATGGTCCATAACGGCATCGAATACGGCGATATGCAGTTGATTTGCGAGGCCTATAACATCATGAAAAACGGCCTGGGCCTGAGCGCGCAGGAGATGCATGAGGTCTTTGCCGAATGGAACAAAGGCGAACTGGATTCCTACTTGATCGAGATTACCCGTGACATTCTCGCTTACAAGGACACGGACGGCACGCCGCTCGTGGACAAGATTCTCGATACCGCCGGCCAAAAGGGCACGGGCAAGTGGACGGTGCAAAACAGCGCGGACCTGGGCATCCCGATCACGCTCATGGCTGAAGCGGTGTATTCGCGCTGCGTTTCCGCTTTGAAAGATGAACGCGTGAAGGCCGCCCGGAAATTGAAAGGACCGAAGCCGCTCCTGTCGGTTTCAAAAAATGCCGCAAAGAAAAAACAGTTTATCACGGACATCCGCGACGCGCTTTACGCCTCGAAGATCATCAGTTACGCGCAGGGATATATGCTCATGCGGGCGGCGGGCACGGAATATAAATGGAACCTGAACCTGGGCGGCGTAGCGCTTATGTGGCGCGGCGGTTGCATCATTCGGTCGCGATTCCTGGGCAAGATCAAGGATGCCTACGATAATAATCCCAAGCTGCTCAACCTGTTGCTGGATGATTATTTCCGCGGTGAAATCAAGCGCTGCCAGAAGGGCTGGCGTAATGTCGTGGCAGCGGCGGCCAAAAAAGGAATCCCGGTGCCCGCCTTCGGCACGGCACTGGCGTTTTTTGACCAGTATCGCAACGCGGTGTTGCCGGCGAACCTGCTGCAGGCGCAACGTGATTATTTCGGCGCGCATACGTATGAGCTGATCGACAAGCCGCGCGGCCAGTATTTCCACACCAACTGGACGGGCAAAGGCGGCACGACGGCCAGCGGCAGCTACACTGTATGATGATTTGCGGTGACCAATCCTGATCCCAACGCAGCCCGCGGAGAAAGCATTCTATCGCGACGTTCTTCCCTGTTGGGATTGGGATTGGTGGCGGTTTTGTTCGTGCTGTCGGCCGTGCTGACTTGGCGCAAGTGGCCGGACGCGCTGATCGACTACGGCTCACAGCTCTACATTCCCTGGCGAATCCTGAACGGTGCGGTTTTGTACCGTGACCTCTTTTATTTCGCCGGCGGGCCGCTGGCCCAATATTTCAACGCCCTGCTCTTCAAAATTTTTGGCGTTTCTTTTTTCACACTTATCGCCGCCAATCTCGTCTTTACCGCGACGACGGTTTTTCTCATTTACCGCCGTTTTCTGGCCGCGGCGGATGTCTGGACGGCCACGATTATTGGCGCGGGCGTCGTCCTGGTTTTTGCATTCGCGGAATACACGCCCATCGGGAATTACAATTACATCGCGCCGTATTCGCACGAAGCGACCTACGGCCTGATGCTGTCGATTTTTGCGATCGCCCTCTTATCTGATTGGATCAATACAAGGAAAATTCGTTTTATCCTCATCGCCGGCTTTTGTGCGGGCCTGGTCCTGCTGACCAAGCCGGATGTGTTTACGGCGCTAATGGTTGGAGTCTTTGCGTCCTCTATTCTCTTTGGATTGAAGCATGGCCTACCGCCCTTTTTCAAATCGATGGGAGCATTTGTAGCCGCCGCAATTATCCCGCCGTTATTTTTCTTTGGATTTTTCCTGCGAACGGAAAATTCGCACGACAGTTTGCGTTCCGTGTTCTTTGGGTGGCTGCCATTGTTGCAAGGAACGGTCACCAAAAGTCCATTTTACCAGTGGTGTCTGGGATTGGATACGCCGCTCGCCCATTTTGAAGAAATCGTTCTTTATTTTGCCGCCATCGTTTTGGTTCTCGCGGTTTATGCGTTCACATTCCGATGGATGAAGAACCAGCCGTGGATAAAGTCGCCGCATATCGCATTGCTGGCCGTGGCCTTGCCGGTTTTGATTTGGGCGGTTCGCTTTGGCTGGGTGCAATGCGGCTGGCCGCTGCCATTGTTGGGCCTGTCTGCCTGCGCCCTGATGGCATGGAATTATAAACGGCTGCAACCAGCGGAGGTGTTTCCGTTATTGTGGAGCGTCTTTGGATTGGTGCTGCTGGCCAAGCTGGGATTATTCCCGCGTATCTGGCACTATGGTTTTGCCCTGGCGATGCCGGCTTTCGTCAGTTCGATTTATCTACTTTTCCGCCTGCTGCCCGCATTATTAGAAAGAAAATTTGGTGTCCCGGCGCAGCCATTCCGACTTCTGGTCGGCGCTGTCCTGGTGATTGGCTTTGCCAATTTGTTCGACCAATCACAACTGATTTACGCTAAAAAAAATCTGCCGCTGGGCGCGGGTGGCGATGAACTCATCACTTATAATTCGACCAATGAGAAAAGCCAGGGCATCTATGCCGCGCAGTTGTGGACGGAAAAATATATGCCGTCCAACGCCACGCTGGCCGTGCTGCCGGAAGGCATTTCTTTGAATTACCTCACGCGTCATGTCAACCCTACGCCCTGCCTTGATTGGAATCCGACGATGTTCACCGTGTTCGGGCAGGACACGATGACGGAGGCCGTCGAGAAAAACCCGCCGGATTATATTTTTATCGTTGATTGGGATTCTTCTGAATTCAAAGTCGGTTACTTTGGCAGCACGCCCGATTATGGCCAGGCGCTCATGCAATGGATCCAAAAGAATTACAAGACGCAGGTCCTCATTGGCAATGAACCGTTGAAAGATGGGCGATTCGGGATAAAGATTTTGAAACGGATTTCGCCGGCGCAGGCTCAATCCGGCGGCTTTAATTCTTCCAAATCCCTGGCGTCTTTGGCCGATAGATAGTTCATTCCCACTTCAAACGACGCATCCGTCCAGCCGAAGCCTTCCGGCGTGATGTAATCGAATTTCGTTCCAACGTTTCCGTATTCAACGAAGACTTCGTGCGAGCCGGTGACGACGTTGTATTTTTCCGGGATCACGCCGTCGTAATCGTGCGCGTTTTTGGCGATGGCATAGAGCCAGCGATAGGCCAGTTCCGCGGCATCGCGGTTGAAGCCGTAATTTACCAGGCCCTTCCACGTGAGCATCTGGTGCGGCGCCCAGCCGTAGGGATAATCCCATTGGCGCTGGTCATGCGTGGCTGCCGCTTCAACTGATTCCTGGGCGGTAGCAGCCAGGCCGGCGGGTTGTTCCAGTTTTCCATGCAGGTAAGAAACCATCCGAACGGTGCGTTCGCGGTCGGTGGCGTCATTCGCATCCAGCAACTTTGCCCAGAGCGGATAAAGTCCCGTCGCGCTGATATAGGTGGAACGTTTTTGCCGGACGAAATCGTAATCGAAAAAGAAGCCACGATTTTGGTCCCACATCAAACCCATCATGGCTTTTTTGCGGCGCTGCGCCTGTTGCCGCCAGTAATCGGCATGGCTCGCCTCTCCCGCAACCCCGGGCAACGTCCCGCCAAATTCCGCATCCAAAACCTCCGCGAAATCCATTTCGTATTTATAGAGCAGGGAATTTAAATCCACGGTCACAAAGTCGGCTGCGCGGTCATCGAAACGATGGGTGGTATCATGGCCGGATTCGCGCAGGGCGCGGTCTTGTTTAAAGAATTCCGCCAGGGTCGTTCCGTTCACGTTCAAATTAGAAAAATCGCCGCAGTATAAATATTTGTTAAGAAAACGAAATGGCGTGAGCGGCAAATCCGTTTGCGAATTGGCCTGTGCCAGCCAGGGCGCAATCTGTTCGTCATAGGCTCCGGTTTCCACTTCCGGACACGGGCCATCGCCAGTGTCATAGTAGCGGCTCAAAGTGTAGGGGCCGATGTGAACCAGGCGGTCCGGCGACATCCAGACGGTTTGGTATTCCTGCATGGCAATTTTCAGGGCGGAGACCAGCCACGCTTTATCCACCGCACGCGCGCGTGTGCCGGAGGCGAAAACGGCGCGGATAATCGAGGTCAGGAACGGCGGCTGCGAACGGGTGAGATAGTAGGTGCGGTTGGCATTGGGAATTTTTCCGTAATACTCCACCTCGTAGAGAAGGTTGTCGGCCATGCCAAGGGCCAGGTCTTTGCGCCCGTCCTGCAAGAGCCCAAGCGTGATGAAGTAGCTATCCCAGCAATAAAGTTCGTTGAAACGTCCTCCGGGCACGACATAAGGAGTCCCGGAAATGCTTCCGGCTGCATTGGTCATCAGCGCCAGCGACAGAAGTCCATGCGCCCCATCCAGGCTGCGGATAAATTGGCCGGTAAATTTGCCTGGTGAAGGTAGCAAAACAATCTTGAGCGGATGTGAAGTAACGGCGCTTTTCGACAATGATTCAAAATAGCGGATGGCATTAGTATCGGCGGCAGGGACGTAGAGATAATCATCCGCGGAATCACTTTTGGGATCAGCAACCACCCGGCCCAAATGGGCAGCATCAATCCGGCGCGTGAGGGCGTCCCAATAATACTCTTTGATCATCCGGTGCGTACGAAGGGCGGCAGGTTCGTTGAAATTGATTTCAGCGAGAGAAATTTCGAAGCGATTTTCATCCTCCGCCCGTTTCAACGACTGCAATAAAATGGACAAGGGGTAAACGCCCTTAATCGTTTCAACAGTCGTGCCGTTGGTTCCCTGAATTTCAAAGGGGGTGACGTGGTCATGGATCGTGATTTTTTTATCGGCATCAGTATCTTCTTGAGCAACGAGCCGGGCGAAATTATCCGGCACGGAAATGATTTGGGCATAAAGGGGGGCGGCGGTCAGCAGAAGAATCACCGGCCAATACCATGCTCCTTTGGTCATGCGGCAAGATATTGCAGATTTCACGATTCGGCAAACGGGGTGAAGGGGTGAGGGTTTGCAGATGCG
>DASXFM010000544.1:0-2395 GCA_036489615.1 Verrucomicrobiia bacterium
ACCTGGATGAAATGGGCGGCCAGGCGGCGTTCAAGGCAACGGCAGCCCCGGGTGATGCGCGCCGCCTTGCGGCGGAAGCGGTCAGGGATGGTTTTGACGTGATTGCGGCGGCAGGTGGAGACGGCACGATCAACGAAGTGCTGAATGGCATCGGCGACGCCAGGGGATTCGACCGTACGCGCTTCGGCGTTTTGCCCCTGGGGACGGTCAACGTCTTTGCGCGGGACCTGAAAATTCCGCTGCGGCTGGAATCCGCATGGGAAGTTTTGCGACGGGGATATGAGCGGATTCTGGACGTGCCGCAGGTGGAGTTCTCGGATAATGGAGTCGTCAAAAAACAATATTTCATTCAATTGGCCGGGGCGGGGTTGGACGCGCGGGCGATTGAATTGGTGAGCTGGTCGCACAAGAAGAAAATCGGTCCGCTCGCATATGTTGTTGCGGGGCTGAAAGCGTTGCGGGAGAGAAAGCCGCAAGTCCGCGCGCAGAAAGATTCAGAGGCCGCGGGATCTTCAGACGGCGAGTTGGTCTTAATCGGAAATGGAAAATTATACGGCGGCTCGTTCAATATTTTCCCGAAGGCGGATTTCAATGATGGCCTTCTGGACGTCTGCATTGTTCCACGCACGGATTTCGGAACGCTGCTGCGGTGCGCACCGGATTTGCTTCTGCGCCTAAAACTCCCGGAAGGCACGGTAAAACGGTTTCAGGCGGCGAGTTTTGAGCTGGCCGGCGACGCGACCACGGCGTTTCAATTGGATGGCGAAGGGATCGGGAAATTGCCGGCGAAGTTTTCGATTGCCGGGGAAAAATTGCGCGTCATTGCTTGAATCGGGCGTCTAACCGCCAATGAAATTCCGATCTCGCGGCGGTGCAAATCACTGCTTTAACAAATAATCAAGGCAACGCGAGCCGATAGTACATGTTGCTCGTCGCCGGAATTATAACTTGATTAAGATTGTTCGTAAGGACGTCCGTAGTTGTGACATTTACCCAGTTTGGGGTTGTCAGATTCGCGTTCTCCTGCAACGTGAAACCAGGCGTCCCGCCGGGCCATGAAACGAGCACGTTGCCGGCGCTCGGCTGAATCGCGGCCGACGGCATGCTGGTAAAAGAAAAATTACTGATGGTTTGAACGGACGTGGAACCTCCGTCCGCGCCGGTAAACCCGACCCAGGCCGTGTTTGTGCCAAGAAATTGTGTCAAGTCGCCAACCGTTAGGTTGGTGTTGAATGACGTGCTGGTGACGGTGTCTGTGAACGTCAATGCCATCTGGCCGTTGGCATAATTGATCGTGACGTTAATGGGATCGCCGCTAGCCACATTGATGTTCCCGGGTGCGTGATAGTTGCCGTTGGCGCCGGAAGCGCCAGTCAGGCCATTGGTCAGCACAGTGTAACCGACGTTTTGGCCGCTTCCGGTGAAAAGGTTGAATTCGAGTTCGATGCTCGGAGTGATGCCGTTGACGCCGAGGCTGCCGCCACCGCCGCCTCGCGCCGTTATTCCGCGCGGATCGTTTTGGATGCAGAAAGAAGCTCCATCCGCAGCTCGATTGCCGCCCGCCTGATATGTAAACGCGGCGCTAAATGCGCCAATATATTGCCGAGAATTAAAGAAAGCGCTTTCCGCTTCGCTGCCACCGCCATCTGTTAAGGTCAGCGCGCCGCTGTCGAACGTGGGGGTGGCATAGACGAAATAGCCCGTGCTTTGGTTGACCGTCCAATTCAGGCCATTTCCGTTGAGGCCCAGTGGCTGATATCCAAACGTGATTACGGCGACACTGCTGGTGGCCGAACCATAGGCATTAGCAACCACAGTCTGATAATTGCCGGCGTCTGTCGCCTGAACATTTGCCTTGTTGTAGATGCTCGCGGTTGCGCCGGGAATGTTAGTGCCGTTCTTTTGCCATTGATAGCTTAACGGCCCGGTGCCCGAGGCGAAGACGTCGAAGCTGATTCGAGAGCCGATGGCCGCGGTTTGGTTGGCGGGTTGCTGCGTAACATACGGAACGGCCCCTGGCAATCCGATGCCGGCCGACTCGCGATAGAGCAGGAACAAATGGTCGGGTCGTACCATGACAAAATTTGAGTTCAAGGAATTGGCAAAGGTTTGGCAATTCGCCGGGGTGACGTTCCATGCGTCGGCTTCCACGGAGATAAACATTGGCGAAGTACCATTCCAGGTTGACGCGGTGTTCGTGATGGCGGCAAGCAGGTTTGAAACCGTCGAGGTGTAATTTGCGTTTGCTGGAAATCCGGCAAATGGCATGCCGTTATAGCTCTTCATGTAGTAACCATCCTGGTAATCGTCCGCTCCAACAAGAGGCGGGCAATTAGTGGCGTATGTGTTTCCAGTCGTGCTCGAAACGGTCAGCCAGACGGTCGCCACGCGGATG
>DASXFM010000016.1:0-2376 GCA_036489615.1 Verrucomicrobiia bacterium
AGCGACTTAAGTGGTAAAGTTTGAAAAGTAAAAGTGATTCGTGAGACGGTTGCTGATGCCCATTGCGATGAAGTTTACGACTGGGTTATCGGTGCGTTGAAGCGCAAGCCGTGTAACGGAAATTCCTCTGTTGCGGTCTTCGGGATATCCCAAAGTTGGTAATGGATAAAAAATCCACATTTAGAGACAGTCATGACACATCAAGTAGTAGAAGCACGGAAACAGGTGTTTAGCAAAATCTTCCGGTGGCAGTCGTCAAAAGGGCACTCCCCCACCAAAGTTGAAGTTGCAGGAACGTTTACACATTGGAAAAAATTGGCGTTGCAACGCGAAGTCTCCGGCGGCTGGCAATTGACGCTCCACCAGATCCCCGGCAATCGCACTCACCATTTTATGTTTTTTGCCGACGACCAGCCGGTCTCGGGGCATTCCGACGGCCTGGCGATTCCGCAGGGTTCCGAGGAGGAGCAATTCGCCATGACGACGGCCCGCGGCCCGCGGGTTTTCATGCTTTTCTCGCAGACGAAGTAAGCGTGCGTGGTGCCGCAGACTTCTAGGTCTGCTGTATCGCAGGTTTCCAAACCTGCGAACCGTTCGCTGTCGTACGAATGCCGATTTGGAAATCGGCGATACAGCAGGTTTGGAAACCTGCGGTACCCGCCAAAGTCCCAAAACTGATATTATTCGGCCCGCAAAGTGGAGCTTTTTTTCTTATAGCAACAGTGAAAGTATGATAGCTTGGGAACATGGATCAGGAAGCTTCGTATTATATTTGGGGAATTGATAATTCGCCATATGGTCCTGTCGAGCAGGACCTGCTCGCAGAGTGGATCAAAGACGGACGCGTTGTTGCCAACACGTGGGTCTTTGAGCGAAACGCGGATAAATGGGGCAAAGCCTCTCAATTTCCAGAACTTCAAACCTATTTCAACGCCCGTCCGGAATCGGCCCCCTCTCCGGCTCTAACGCCCGGATTATTGCGCCGAATCAAGATTTTGGGGAACTTGAGCGACGTGCAGATGGTGCGCCTTTCCGATTTCATGGAGTCCCAGGAATGGGCGACCAACGGCGTTGTGTGCCGCCAGGGCGAGATTGGAGATGCCATGTTTTTGGTGCTGGGCGGGGAATTGCGGGCACGCACATTGACTGGTGACTCGGAAACCATTCTCGCGACTTTCCGCACCGGGGATTTCTTTGGAGAAATGGCCCTCTTCGACAACGGTCCGCGCTCGGCGGACGTCGTCGCGAACATGGACAGCAGCCTCATTAAGATCTCCGCGACAAATTTTTACCGGCTGATACGCGAAGCGCCGGCGCTGGCCACCCCATTTTTGCAGGCCACCGCCCGGGCGCTTTCCTTCCGCATTCGCGCGGACAACAAACGTCTGATGCACGTCTCCGAACAGTTTGCCACGAGCCGTCCGTCATAGGCCAGGCCGGGCAACCTGTTATTTCGAAAACTGCTCAATCTTTGAGATAAGATCGGTTCCTTCCGGGGTAGGCGCGACTTGACGCTCGAATAGTATGTCGTCCATTGAAAAAGGACGGTCATAATAAATGTCGTTGGCATCGGTATCAGCCGAGATGGATCCACCCTTAATGGCCGCGCCGGCATAAAGCCCATTGTGTTGGCTATAAACAATGACTTCCGGCCCGGAGTTAACCGAGGCCTCCGCTCCCGAGTGCGAAGTACCACTGGTGGCGGATGCCTGCGCTCCAAAGTCCATCGAAGATTCCTTGAGCGCATCGGTCACCTCCGGAGACATTAGAAGCACGACGAAAAAGTCTTTGCCCCCGCCAAGTTGAGCTCCCAGGCTCGCGCCAGCCGAGCTGATAAAGCCGGGCGGGCTCCAATGTCCTTTCTGGTCCCTGGCCAATGCCACGCCAGTCCCGCTGTGATAACCGATAATGAACGCACCGCCTGAGCGATCCAGCAGGATAACGCCCTGCGCATGCGCAAGCTGGTCTGCCGGCACACGCGTTGACGGATCCTGCTGCATGCTGACGAATTTCGCGGTGATTGTTTGCAATCGATTGTTTAGTTCCGTCTTGTCCAACGCAAATGCGGAACTGGCCAATCCCATAGCTACGATTCCCAACAGTATAGTTTTCATAACCCTTCTCCTTGTTTTGACTGTTTTCCCTGGTGGACGAGCGAATGCGAACCATTACGCCCGCTTAACGGGCGGCGACGCCAAAAGGCGCCTCCCACATTCGCAACGTCCTCACGAACAGCTAACATGAACCCACTTTTGGAAAATATCAAATGGCCCGTTCAATATTTTTTTTGAATTAAATTCGCATTCGGCGCATTCTCGGTGCGTGAACCATTTGGCCAAAGCACACGAGGTATTTGATATTGAAATCGCCGCGCTC
>DASXFM010000126.1:0-27582 GCA_036489615.1 Verrucomicrobiia bacterium
CCCAGGCGCCCCGATACGGCCAGCCTTCCGTTGACGACCGGAAGACATCCACTGAGAAAGAGCAAATTCCCGCTTTCACATGCCTCGACATAGGCCCCTAAAGGCACCGGAGGCGCAGGCAGGACGATTCCGAGCTTGTTGAGGCGCGACCCGGGATTTTCTACTTCCACTTTATCACCATTGGGCACCCGCATGCGCTCCTCCATCAATTCGTAGATTTTCCCCATTAACCATGGGCGCGGATTCGAGATATAACAATGCATCCACCATTTCGGACACCTGGACCAATCGTGGGATCGGCTGAAGTTTTTTCAATTCTTCGTGGTTATCGTTGGCATGCATTGGCGTGTCCACCACTCCGGGCGAGATGGTATTCGCCCGAATTCCGTCGGACACAAATTCCATCGCCAATTCCCGGCTGAACGCCGGCATCGTTGACTTGGTGATGACGGGCAAGGCGATAGGCGCGTGGGCCAGCGGATTCTCTGTCAAAGTCGTTGAGATAAACACGACATGGCCGGACTTTTGTTTGCGCATTTGCATCACAGCCTGCTGGGTTACAAAAAAGTAGCCGCCTATGTTCGTATGAATCATCTTGTCGAAGTCTTCCGGAGTATATTCCGTGAACGGTTTTGGGATGTAGATGCCCGCGCAATTGACGAGAAGGTCGACGCGGCCAAACTGTTTTACCGCGGCTTCCACGACTTTCACGGCCGTTTGTTTTTCGCCAATGTCACCCTCAACCAGAACGAGATTCGCGGAAGGCTTTAGATTCTTCGAACTATTTATGGTTAATGAATTGGCAACCGCCCGGTAGCCGCGTTCCAGCAGAGCCTGCGTCATGCCCAGCCCAATGCCGCTGGATGCGCCGGTAATAATGGCGACCCGATTTCCGTTGGTTTTTTCGCTCATGACGTGTTAGATCAGGTTGACTTGGGCGCTGATGTTCCCCCGCGTGACCCGGGAATAAGGGCAAAGCTGGTCTGCAGCATTCACAATAGCCTGGGCAACATCCGGTTCCAAACCGGGCAGGCTAATCGTGAAGCGCGCCCGGAGAAAATATTTATCATTGTCATCCTGGCACAGGTCCACTTCGGTATCCATGGCGTGGTCGGGCGGGAACTTCACTTTCATTTTGGCAGCGGCAATTTTCATCGCGCTGGTTAGGCAACTCGACCAGCCCGCGGCGAACAATTGTTCCGGGTTGGTGCCCTCGCCGGGCCCTCCCGGAATGGAGAGCTTGATATCCAGCCTGCCGTCGGAACTGCGCGATGAGCCGCCATCCCGGCCACCTGTCGTGTGCGTCTTCGCGGTGTATAATACCTTTTTGGGTTCCGTCAGGGCGGGATTTTCAGCCATTTCAGTTGTGTCCGTTTCCATTTCAGTTGTGTTCATAATTGAATCTATTTTGGTTCTGTCGTCGAGTGTTTGTCGGCGCCCTCCGATTCCGAAAGACGAGGCAGATAACTGCCGAAGTTCAATTCGAAGTCGCTCCGAACACCGTAACCCAGGTTGCGGATCCTGGCACGACGTTTCTGCTGACCGGGCCAGGTCAGGGCCGAGAAGAAGATATCGGTGCTCGACTGAAGTTCGGCAGCGGTCGGTGTCCCGAACCGATTGACCTGGGCCTTTACCGCGCCCAGAGCCTCACGATCGAACGAAGTCAGACGCTGGACAAGCCCATCGACGAAGGAATCGAGTTCGTTATCGTCCAACGCTCGGTTCACCCAGCCATAGCGCTCGGCGATATCGGCATTGAAATCGTCGCCGCTGAGGAGAAACTCGAGTGCGCGGGAGCGGCCAGCCAGGCGCGGGAGCCATTCCAGCGCACCGCCGCCCGGGACCAGGCCAACGCCGACCTCGGGGTTGCCGAACAGGGCGTTTTGCCAGCTGGCGAAGCGCATATCACAGGCCAGCACAAACTCGTTACCGATGCCGCGCGTGCGTCCGCGAATTTTTGCTATGCTCACAACTGGCATGGACGACAGGCGCAGCACCAGGTCGCGCCAAAGACCCAGCACCTCTGGCCGTTGAACCGCCTTGGCTACATCGAGATGGGCAACGAAAAAATCGGGATTCGCCGACTGGAACACGACGACCTTCACGGACGAGTCCTCCTCGACTTCGGTTATCAGCGCGCCCAATTCGTCGATTGTCGCCGGAACAAACATATTGATCGGCGGGTTGTTAAAGGTAATCGTCCATTGTCCCTGACACGTGCGGTCGATGTTGAACTGGGAAAAGTCAGGCATGGCGCATCTCCTCCTCTTTGGTGAAGGAGTCGACCCGCAGGGATCTGAAACCCGCGCGAACCTCCTCTGAAAAGAGTTTTGGCTGTTCCCAGGCCGCGAAGTGACCGCCCTGGTCGAGCTTGTTGTAATGGATTAGTTTCGGGTACGCCCGCTCCGTCCAACTCCGGGGAGCGGGATAGAGTTCGTCAGGAAAGACGCTCACAGCCACCGGGATGGAAACGCCTTTGGCGTTGAAATACCCGAGTTTCCCCCAATTCTCCCAATAGAGACGGGCGCCAGAAAGCGCGGTGTTCGTTAACCAGGTGATGGTGATGTTGTCGAGGATGTCGTCACGCGTGAGCCCAGCCGATTCCCCCGCGAAGACGCGTGAAATGAGTTCGTCGCTGCGCGCGTCGTGGTCCAGGAAATAAGCCGCGAGGCCAACGGGTGAATCCGCGATTCCGTATAATGTCTGCGGTCGCAGCCCCATCTGGAACCCGTAGGCGATTCCTTTTTGATAGACGAACTGCAAACGCTCGTAAGCGAGCCGTTCATCGCCTGAAAGACCCGATGGCGCCGGGGCGCCGGAAAAGGCCGCCTGATCGATTTCAACTGGAAAGATTCCAGGCATATTTGTGTGGATGCCGAGCAACTCGGGGGGCGCCTGCAACGCCATTTGGTCAACGATAACCGCACCCCAATCGCCGCCCTGCGCCACGAATTTCCTGTATCCGAGCCTCTTCATCAAAATAACCCAGGCCCGCGCGACATGGGAAACATCCCATCCGATGGCGTCCGGTTTGCCTGAGTATCCGTAGCCCGGCATTGACGGGATCACCAGATCGAATGCATCGGATGCATTTCCGCCGTGTGCGGTCGGATTGGTCAGTGGATCGATAATCTTCATCTGTTCGATTATCGAACCGGGCCATCCGTGTGTAACGATTAGCGGTAACGCATTTTCATGCTTCGAACGGACGTGAATAAAATGAATGTCCAATCCGTCAATCTCGGTAATAAATTGCGGCAGGACATCGAGTTTCGCTTCAATCTTGCGCCAGTCATAATCTGTCGCCCAATAGCGCGCCAGCGCCTGAATGGTCGCAAGCTGCACTCCCTGCGAGGCATCGGCAACCGTTTCTCGCTCGGGCCACCTTGTCGCCTTGATGCGTCTGCCCAATTCAGCGAGCTCCGCCTCCGGAACCTTCCGGTGGAAAGGACGGATGTCGCCGGGGTCCTTTCTGCCGGCGGCTCCCGGCCTGTCCGTTGCGTAATCGAGTGATGGATCTGCTTTTCGTGCGGCGCGTAATGCAAATTCGATGTTATCTCTGGTAGTCATGGCCTTTTCGGTTTTCGCTGTGTTTAAATTTTTCGGAAAATCGTTCAACGATTTTCCGGATAGTTTGGATTCGGCATTAAAGTTTTCTCCGATTCTCCTTTTGCCATGCTTGCGCATGACTCATGCCAAATGATCCGGGGCGGAGTTCGCATGTGAAAAACGTTCCAGGCATTCGTTTTTGAATGAATCGGGCCGAAAAACTGGCGGGCCAGAAGCCCGTCGCCGTGTCGTTCTTTCGACGCAGTGTCGTTAGAAAGTCACTTGCAAATTAAATTCATGTGTTATTGTGCCTATTATAAATTTCGTTGATGAACTGAATGAGGATCCGCAGGGAGAGATTGCAAAAGCTGCGACGACAGCAATACGCGGACAATTCCACCTGGCCGAAAGAGAAACATTTTATGAATGACGCTGCCAATGAATGCGCCGCTCCGTCACGAATGGACACGGGGCGGAAACCGCGGAATGAAATGGAGTTGGAAGAGAACTTTGAAGGGATTATCGGCCGAAGCGCGGCAATGGGGTCGCTGCGCAGCCAAATCAAGATTGTGGCTCCAACCGACGCGACCGTCCTGATTCTCGGAGAGACGGGCAGCGGGAAGGAGTTAATCGCGCAGGCGATTCATCATCGGAGTTCACGCCGGCAGGGTCCGTTCGTGAAAGTCAGTTGTGTGGCGATTCCCACTGGACTGATCGAAAGTGAACTTTTTGGTCACGAACGGGGCGCATTCACCGGAGCGTTAAGCCGGCGCGCCGGGCGATTCGAAATGGCGAACGGCGGCACTTTGTTCCTCGACGAAATTGGAGACATTCCGGCCGAGTTGCAGCCCAAGTTGCTGCGCGTGCTCCAGGAACGGGAATTTGAACGAGTCGGCGCCATTCGCACCAGTCGCGTGGACGTCCGAGTGGTAGCGGCGACCAATCGAAATTTGGCGCAAATGATGACCACCAAAGAATTTCGCGCCGACCTTTACTATCGTTTGAACGTTTTTCCGATTCGAGTTCCGGCATTGCGCGAACGATCCGACGATATTCCGTCGCTCGTGCACTGCTTTGTGAAGCGATACGCCGAACGCATGAAAAAGCGCGTCACGATCGTCCCGGACGAGGTGATGGATTGTTTCCGGTGTTATTCATGGCCGGGAAATGTACGCGAACTGGAAAACATCATTGAGCGGGCGGTCATCCTTTCGCCCGGCGATGTGCTGCAAGCATCTCCGGAAGATCTGTGGCCCGTGTCTCAAACAGCAATTTCGGCTTCAACAGGGAATGGTCACATGCACGTAACGCTCAAAGACATGGAGCGCGAACACATTACCCGGGTCCTTGCGGCAACGAATTGGGTTGTGGGCGGCCCGAGCGGCGCCGGAGCCAGGTTGGGGCTGCCGCGAACCACCCTGATCGCCAAGATGCAAAGGCTCGGCATTACCAGGGTTCAAAATATGAAAGGCTAACTTCAAACTGAACGAATAGAACTTTTCAGGGATCAGGATTAAATTTTTTCGAACGATTGAACGCCATTGACACCATGACTGTTTAATGTGTAACTGAACACGGCTTGAAACAATTCTCCGCCATTTTGTTGAGCGCATTGTTGGTGTGGATGCAACTGACACCCTTGTCAGCGGCGACCCCAACTCGACCGTGTTGCAACCAAACATTTGCAAGCCACCCCCCGACATGCTGCGGCGACTGCGGTTGCTGCGAACGCATCCCGACGCAGCCAAAGCCCGTACCCAATGTGCCAACTCAATCCCGGACGCAAAGCCCGGCACTTATCCTGGCTTTGGCGGTAGTGACGCTGGCGTTGCCCGAGAACGAGACCATTTCATCCGAACCTGTTTCAGCATCCCCCTTGCGGGCGGCAAAGTCGCCGCTTTACGAGCGCAATTGCGCCCTTCTTCTCTGATTCAATTCCAATAAAAGCCTGTGGTGTGCCCTGAGCGGGCGCAATTCGGGTTTTCCCTTCTTTGCTCCACGGATTTTGTGCCCATGAATTGTCTCTTGAATTTCCCTGCCAAAGCACAAATGGCAGGACCGAAACGAAAAATCTTATGAAAATAAATATGAGTCTGCCTGCGGCATTGGCACTGATTGTGACCGGCAGTTGTCCGTTATTCGCGCAAACGAACGCGCCTTCCACGAACCCGGCGGTCCCCTATTACACCTGCCCTATGCATCCGTCAGTCAAATCGGAGAAGCCAGGCAGTTGTCCATACTGCGGCATGGCGCTCGAGCCCGTTTATCCGGATACGAATGCGACGACCAATGCGCCATCAAGCGGCACAAACGCCGCGGAATCTAAACCAAAACCTTATCCGTTTGACACCTGCTTGGTTGACGGGATGAAGCTTGGGAGTATGGGCAGCCCATATGTTTTCATTTACCACGGGCAGGAAATCAAACTTTGTTGTCCCAGCTGCAAGCCGGTTTTCCTAAAAGACCCGGGCAAATACCTGAAGAAAATCAAAGAAGCAGAAAGGAAAAAGTAATATGAAGTCTAAAATTCTCTTTAGCCTGTGTGCCCTCGTTGCATCGGCGTTTTGGTGGGGGTCCTGTCTGCAAACGACGGCCACCCCGGCGGACAAGGATGTTGATTATTATACCTGCGCGATGCACCCGTCCGTGCATTCGAAAACGCCGGGCAAATGTCCCATTTGCGGGATGGATTTGGTACCGGTGTACAAGCGGTCTTCCATTACGAACTCCCTTTTGATTCAAAGCGGGGAAGCAAATCAGCCGTCTGCGGATGAAGGACCGGGAGTATTCACGGTACCCATTGAGCGGCAACAACAGATTGGCGTCACGTACGCAACGGTGGAAGAAATGGATTTACAAAAAACGATCCGCGCCGCGGGCGTTGTGGCCAGTGAAATTTCCGGTAATCGGGATTTCGTTGCCCCGGCTTCCGGCTCGGTCCTCAGCCTCGGAGTCGGTTCAGCCGGCGAAACCGTGGAAAAGGGCCAAACACTTTTGACAATTTACAGTCCGGACCTGCTGATCGAAGAGCAGAATTTTGCCGATGCGGCAAAGGACTACCTCACGACACCGAATTTCGGCTCGCGACGAACCGTCGAAAATATTGAGGCGCAATTCGAAGCCGCGAAAAATCGTCTGCAGCTCTGGCACCTCACGACAAACCAAATTGCGGATTTGGAAAAATGGAAGACGCGCGTACCGCGCGACACCGTCGAGATTCAAGCCCCATTTAGCGGGATTGTCCGGCGAATTGCGACCGAGCCCGGCAAATATTTCAGCATGGGCGACGAGCTTTTGGAATTGACCGATCTCCAGACCATTTATGTTTGGGCAAATTTTTATCAGGAAGACTTGCCGCTCTTGAAAAAGGGCCAACTGGCGGACATCACGACCTCCGCATGGCCGGGCGAAACCTTTCACGGAAGGATTGTAGTCATCGATCCGTTTCTTAACTCAGACACCCGAACCGTTCGGGTTCGGATCGATATTGAAAATCCGGATTTGAAGTTGCGCCCGGAAATGTTCATCAACGCAGGATTGAAGATCGAAGGAGGCGAACACCTGGCCGTACCGGTTAACGCGGTCATACCGACGGGAGAACACAACATCGTTTTCGTGAATAAAGGCCAGGGTGAATTGCAACCGCGTTTTATCGCCCTGGGCCCCCAATATGGCGCCTACTACGAGATCAAGTCCGGCTTGAGTGAAGGCGAGCATGTGGTTACGAGCGGCAATTTTCTCATTGATGCCGAATCGCAAATTCAGGGGGCGCTCAAGTCATGGTAAGTGAAAAATAGATATGGAAACTCCAAAGAAACCATTTCTCATCGAACGCATCATCGAGGCGAGTGCACGCAATCCATTTCTTGTCATTGTCCTGACGCTCTTTGGCATTGTCGGCGGAATGTGGGCGCTCACAAGGACGCCGTTGGATGCCATTCCCGATTTGAGTGACGTGCAGGTGATTATTTCAACGGACTGGGAGGGTCGTTCACCGGATTTGATGGAAGACCAAATCACGTATCCGATTGCGACCAAATTTATTTCGGCACCGAAGGTGAAATTTGTTCGCGGCGAATCCATGTTTGGCAAATCATTCGTCTACGTGATTTTCCAGGACGGCACGGACATTTATTGGGCGCGTTCACGGGTGATCGAGTATCTCAATTCAGTCCAGGGTTCACTGCCGGAAGGGGTAACTCCCGTTATCGGCCCCGATGCGACAGGTGTTGGCTGGGTCTATGAATATGCGCTGGTCGATACAAACGGCACTCAAAGCCTGGCTGACTTGCGCTCGTTACAGGACTGGCATTTGCGTTATGCGCTTGAATCGGTACCCGGCGTGGCCGAAGTCGCATCGGTAGGGGGATTTGTGAAGGAATATCAAATTGACCTCGACCCGAACAAACTGGCGGCATACGGAATTCCGCTTTCGGATGTCGTTGAGAAAATCCGGAGGTCAAATAACGATGTTGGCGGGAAAATTTTTGAAGTTGCGGGAACGGAATATTACGTACGTGGGCGCGGCTACATTAAGAGCATTTCCGACATTGAAGATGTCCCGCTCAAGGTAGTAAATGGCACTCCGATTTGTATCAAAAACGTTGGCACGGTTCACCTGGGGCCTGATTTACGGCGCGGCGTGGCTGAATTGGATGGCAAAGGCGAAGTCGTTGGCGGCATTGTCGTGATGCGTTATGCCGAAAATGCGCTGAAGGTCATCGACGGGATCAAAAAGAAGCTGGCCGAAATCAAGCCGTCCCTGCCACCCGGCGTGGAAATTGTTCCGACCTATGACCGAAGCGGCCTGATTGACAGATCCATAGCGACGTTGCGCGAGAAATTGATTGAAGAGAGCATCGTGGTTGCGCTCGTTTGCTTTGTCTTTCTTTGGCACATCCGCTCGGCACTGGTAGCCATTGTCACATTACCTATCGCCATCATTCTCTCCTTCCTGCCGATGTTTTGGCTGCACCAGACTTCAAACATTATGTCATTGGGTGGCATTGCCATCGCCATCGGCGCAATGGTCGATTCGGCGATCGTCATGATAGAAAATGCTCATAAATTCCTGGAACATTTCCGGGAAGAACATGGCCGCGAACCGAATGGCACCGAACGTTTTGAGGTCATTGTCAACGCTGCAAAAATTGTTGGCAGGCCCCTATTCTTCGCACTTTTAGTCATTACCGTGAGCTTTCTGCCTGTATTCACGCTCGAGGCGCAAACGGGACGTTTATTTAAACCATTGGCTTTCACCAAGACATTTGCGATGGCATTTGCGGCTCTACTTGGTGTGACGCTGGTCCCGGTGCTCATGGCGCTCCTGATTCGTGGACAAATCACGCCCGAAGCCAAAAACCCCTTGAATCGTTTCCTCATCCGGGTGTATCAGCCGGCGGTGCGTTTCGTTTTGAGGTTTCGATGGCTGACGGTTTTGACCGCGCTCACAATACTCGGGACGACATTTTTTCCAATTCACAAACTGGGCACGGAATTCATGCCGCCGTTGAATGAAGGGACGATACTGTTTATGCCGACGGCAGTACCAGGAATGTCGATAACCGAAGCAACACGCATTTTGCAGATCCAAGACGGCTTGCTGCGAGCCGTTCCAGAAGTGGGCCGTGTTTTCGGAAAGGCGGGCCAAGCGGAAACGGCCACAGACCCTGCGCCACTCTCCATGTTTGAAACGGTCGTGACACTCAAGCCGCACGACCAATGGCGACCGGGCATAACGTGGGACAAAATTATCGCAGAGATGAATCAGAAATTGAAAACACCGGGTATGGCCAACATTTTCTGGATGCCAATTCAGACGCGAACGGAAATGCTCACGACCGGCTTTCGATCCAAACTCGGTCTCAAAGTTTTCGGCCCTGACCTGGAATCGATTCAAAATGTGGCGCTGCAAATTGAAAAGGCGCTGACGGATTTGCCCAATACGCGGAGCGTTTTTGCCGAGCGCAACACCGGCGGCTATTTCATGGATTTTACTCCCAATCGCCAAACGGCGGCGCGGTATGGCCTGACCGTTGGCGATGTGAATGACGTTGTGGAAACGGCTATCGGCGGAAAGACGGTTTCGCAAACCGTCGAAGGCCGCGAACGTTATCCGATCAACGTGCGCTATGCCCGCGATTTCCGCGACAGCGTGGATAAGCTCAAGCGCGCGCTCGTGCCGACACCGACTGGCGCCCAACTGCCAATGGGTGAGCTAGCGGACATATCTTATCGCACTGGTCCGCCGGATATCCGGGAAGAAAATGGGCAGTTGGTCGGATTTGTGTTCGTCGACCCGACGACAGACGACATCGACGGCTATGTGCAAGCCGCCAACGCCCGGATTGCTCAACAGGTGAAATTTCCGCCAGCGTGTTACGTACAATGGGCGGGGCAGTTTGAATACCTAAAGAGAGTCGAGCAACGGCTCAAAATTGTCATTCCGCTCACGTTGCTGATTATTTTCATGCTGATCTATCTCAACACCAAATCGGTCGTAAAAACGACCATTATTTTGTTTGCGGTTCCATTCTCACTCGTCGGCGCATTTTGGTTTCTGTACCTGCTCAACTACAATATGAGCGTGGCGGTTTGGGTTGGCCTGATTGCATTGGCGGGATTGAGCGCGGAAACCGGGGTAGTCATGCTGCTTTACCTGGATCAGGCATGGGAAAAATGCCGTTCCGAAGGACGAATGAATACATTGGCAGATTTGCATACCGCAATCATTGAAGGCGCGGTGAAACGCATTCGCCCGCAGGTGATGACCGTGTGTGCCATTTTGTTTGGCCTTGTGCCTATTATGTGGTCCCCGATGACAGAATCCGGTGCCGACGTGATGAAACGTATCGCCGCGCCAATGATTGGCGGCGCCATTACTACCGGGGTCATAGGACTGCTACTCTATCCAGTGATCTTTGCTTTCTGGCGGAAACGGGATCTGAAAAAATCGTGAGTTGATGGCGGCGGGAACCGGGAATGGCCAATGCCTACTTTTTCATCGATTTGTAGTCATCGTTCAATCCCTTGCCATCGAAAATCAGGTCCAGACATTTTTCAATTCGCGATTCCCGGGTTTTGGATTGTTTAGGCGCTGCGAAATGAAGCAGGTATCCTCTCTGCCGCCCCGGCGTCAACGCCTCAAAAGCGGTTTTCAAGGCGGGCATTTCATTCAACTTCTTCTGAAATTCTTCAGGAATTGCATATTCCTCGGTCTTTTTATAATTGACCTTCAAACCAGCCTTTTCAGCTTCGATGGCTTCGCGAATATAAGCCTTCAAAATGGATTTCGTTTTGGCTATTTCCCGGACATTGGTGAATTTAACCCAACTGGTGGCCTGCGTATTCTCCGAGGGTCTAAGTAGAATGCCATGAGGATCTTTTAACAAGGCGCCTTTGCAAAACATCAGCGCGCAGGTCTCTTTGAAGGGAATGATGATGACGACATTTTTTCCCTCAAACGAATAGCAAGGCTTGCTCCACTTCAATTCCTCGGCCAACCCGTGGTCGAGAACGATCATTCTCAACGCCGTCATTTCTTCCCGCCACTTATCAGCCGTCTTTAAAAATCGATCAACCTTGGGATTCATTCCGCTCTTTTTCATGATATGTCTAGATTAATTAGCTCTCGATATCCTTGCCGCCGGTTTTCCGCTGCACACCGGAATGCTCTTGAAAATTCTGTTATTTTTTTCTTCCAGTGTCCATGCATTACGTGAACGATGAATCATGATGCGAAATCCATGCCATTCACAGGCGGAATGAATGGCCAGGAAGCGTACGTTGCGGATAAAGTCTGGAAAAGATCCCGAAGATTGCCGTGTCCAATAATACAGTGAACGCCAGAATGACAAATCATGCGCGGGCATTTAGTTTGGTTGAATTGCTCGTCGTGATCGCGGTAATTGCCATTCTTGCGGCGTTATTACTGCCGGTGCTCGCATTGGCCAAACGTAAAGCTCTTCAAAGCGCGTGCCTTTCCAACCAGCGACAACTGGCGGCAGCCTTGCAGATGTACGCCCATGATAATAACGACGCCATTGTGGGCAACGCAAATGGGGCCTGGACATTCATCGGCGGAGGATATTGGCTGGCCCCCGCCAGCATGAATGATTTCGCGGCATTACTTGGCAGCCAAACAATCGGACAAGACATCGCCCTCATGCGCGGCGTGTTGCAGACCAATAATCCCCTTTATCCCTATGCTTCCGACGTTGCGATCTATCATTGCCCTGGCGACCCGCGGATCGCGCTCACACCGCAACCGCCCGACAACATTGGATGGGCGTTCGACAGCTATTCCAAAACCGAAAATATCGCGGGCCTTGTCCGCTATCCGGGCAGCTCGCCCAACGGCGGGTATTGGGGCGCGCCTGCCACTTATGTTCAACTGGCGTCCATCCAGGCGCCTTCACAAACGTTTGTCTTCATTGAAGAAGCCGATTGTCGCGGCTACAACCATGGAACGTGGGTGGCCAATTGGGATGAAGCCGGAACTCCGGGTTTTTGGAGTGACGTACCGGGGCCGTTCCATGGCAACGTGAGTACCGCGGCCTTCGCCGACGGTCACATTGAAGCCCACCGCTGGATTGACAGCAACATCATCAATGCGGGTCTCCGCGCGAGCCGGGGCATACCGCAAGGCAGCGGCTGGGGGCCCACTTCCGGGCCGGATTACGATTATATTTATCAGCATTATCGCTTCCCGGGATGGCCGTAGCCGTTGGCATTGGTCCCTGCTTAACAACCGACACGCTCCAATCGTTGGAGGTCTTTCCTGATTTGGGTTTCGTGTTCGAGACAGGTCAACGTCTGAGACAGAATCTTTTTGCGTTCACGATCAAGTTTTGCCAAACGATAGTGCGTCCATTTTCCATCCCGCCGCCCTACCACAAGCCCAGCCCTCTTCAGATAGGCAAGGTGGCGGGAAATCCTGGGCTGGTTCGTCTTCAGAACCTCCTGAAGGTAACAAACGCAAATCTCCCCGTTTTTCATAAGATTCAGCAGGCGCAGCCGGGTCCGGTCCGACAACGCCGCAAAGAATAAAGCAAGGTCATTCATAATTTACATATACGCATTGACATATTCAATGACAAGCGCCATTATGCATACGGATTGGCGTATGCGTTCGAACTTCAAACCGCTTTTTGCCGAATTTGTCGGCACCTTTGCCCTGGTGTTTGCCGGGACGGGCGCGATGGTGATCAATGATGTGAGCAACGGCAGCATTACTCATGTGGGCGTCGCGCTGACGTTCGGCCTGGTGGCGTTGGCGATGATTTACGCCGTGGGCGATATTTCAGGGGCGCATTTGAATCCCGCCGTCACGAGCGGGTTTTGGCTCTCGGGCCGGTTTCCAGCCAGCCAGGCGATATTCTTTGTGCCGGTTCAATGCCTTGGCGCATTTGCAGCCAGCGGCACATTACGAATTCTATTTCCAGCCCACCTTACTCTTGGGGCCACCCTGCCCTCCGGCCCTGCGATGCAGTCTTTTATTTTGGAACTCATTCTGACGTTCCTTTTGATGTTCGTCATTCTGAACGTTTCGACCGGGGCAAAAGAAAAAGGCATTACTGCAGGAATTGCCGTGGGTTCAATGATTGGCCTGGAAGCGATGTTTGCCGGCCCCATTTGCGGCGCATCGATGAACCCGGCCCGTTCCCTGGCGCCCGCAGTGGTATCGGGACATTTGGAAAACCTCTGGATTTATCTGACAGCGCCATTTGCGGGCGCGGCTCTGGCCGTGTTGGCGTGCCGAGGCTGCCAGGATTCAGCATGCTGTCCTCTGCCAAAAAAGGATTAACTTTATGCAATTGTCCGAACTCAAAAGATCGCTGGCGAATAACCCCTCAAAGAACATTCGTTTCATGCTGCCCACCGGCAGTAAAATTCCGCCGCACGCCCATGTCACGGAAGTCGCGAGAATTGATAAAAAGTACATTGATTGCGGTGGAACGCGCCGCACGGACACGGTCTGCCGCCTGCAAACATGGTTCCAGGACGACACGGATCACCGCCTGACGGCGAACAAATTGTCAACCATTCTTGAAAAATCAGCATCATTTTTCGGTAAAGAAGACCCCGAAGTAGATGTGGAACACGAGGCGCCGTTTATTTCCCACTTTCCGATCGACAAAATTGAGGCGGACGGCGATGCGTTAATTTTTCATCTCGGCGTCAAGCACACCGCTTGCATGGCGGAAGATCGCTGTATTCCGCCCAACCTCAACAAACCCTACGAATTCAAACTTTTACCGAAGAGCAAAATAAAGAAATGTTGCTGAACACCAAATTATGAAAGCAAAAGTTCTATTCATTTGTATCCACAATAGCGCCCGCAGCCAGATGGCCGAGGCGTTTCTGAATCAAATCTGCGGCGAACAATTTGAAGCCCAAAGCGCAGGGCTGGAACCGGGAAAACTAAATCCCGTCGTCGTGGAAGCCATGCGGGAAATTGGAGTCGATATTTCCCACAACCAAACCAAATCGGTTTTTGATACATTCAAATCAGGCAAATCGTTTAAGTATGTCATCACCGTTTGCGACGAAACTAGCGCGGAGCGCTGCCCGATATTTCCGGGGATTACCAGGCGGCTGCATTGGGGTTTTCCTGATCCCTCAGGTTTTCAAGGGACGCACGAGCAAAAGCTGGAACGTACCCGCGAAATCCGTGACATGATTAAATCTCAAGTTGAGAAATGGTGCGGGGAAGTTTGCGGAGTCGTAGCGTGAACCCGAACGGCCTGATTTTGGGGTTAAGACGCGCGGTCAGACTAATCGTTATTCGGCCACTGTCGCCTGGGTTGACGAAGATAATTCCACGAGCAGAGCCGCTCCAATAATGATCCCCCCTATGATCTGTCCCCAATGCAATGATTCGCCCAGCCAAACCATGGCTATGGCGGTACCGGCGATGGGCTGAACAAAAATAGTCAGCGCAGCCGTGTTGACCTGCGTTTCCCGAATGACCGCGAACCAAAGCAGGTACCCCGCCACAGTGCAAATGACGGCCAAATACGCCACGAGCGTCCAATCCCAAAGCGACAACAATTTTGCAGCCCGCAATGAAGAGGCGCCGCCCATGAGAAAGTCGGTAACAGCGCCCGACGCAACGGCGATTGCCAGGCATTTTAACAATCCGTTGCGTTGCACGATGCCCTTTCCCATGATTGAGGAAGTCGCGTCGCAAAAAAGCGACAGGACAATCAATCCATCGGCCGTCAACGCCGGCAGTCGAAAACCAGGTCGCCAGATTTCGGCCACCATCGTTGCGCCCACGAAGGCAGTCGTAAAACCGGCCCATCGCCGGAGCCCGATGCGCTCCCGCAAGAACACTGCCGCGCAGATTGAAACAATAATTGGATCGAGAGCGATCAATACCGATGCGTCCCCTGCCCTGCCCAATTGAACTCCCGCGACTTGCAAGCGGGGCGAAAAGCCGAACGCGATGACGCCCATCATGATCGTGCAGGCCAAATCCCGTCCCCGCGGCGCACGGCCAGGCAGCCAATGCCAGGACAGAAATAGAATTGCCGCGGCCATTCCATAGCGAAGCGTTGCCAGGTCATTGGCATCCAGCACGGGCGACAACATTTTGAAGACCGAATAGGATGCGGCCCAAAAAACGTTCATTAAAACGAGCAGAAATAGATGCAATGGCTTCATGGGTTACTTTCAATTCCTCCAGGAAAAAATGCGCGCTTCGAGCCACCCATTTGCAGTGGTCTAATTTAGCTATCCGCAGGACACAATGCCCGGGCGGCGGCGGGTTTAGCAGGTTTGCCCATTCGGTAAAATTGCTTTTTCAGGCGAAGGCAGGGGCGTTCCACTAAATAATAGGATGCCAGGGTTATTGCCACACTTACTAAAACGGCAATGACCCGCCAATGCCCGGAATTGTGCGTCTTAAATATTCGAAAAATCGGAAAATGCCAAACATACAGTCCATATGAGATAATCCCGATGTAAACTAAAGGGCGAAATTCGAGCATCCAATGGAGTATGCCTTTTGGAGAATAAACCAAATACACGATAACAATTACCGTAAAGAGAGAGGCCAGAAACCAGCCCACGCAATACATCCAGGGATCAAAGAGATACTGCCGGGCCAGCCAAACCAGTCCAATAATCGAAATCGCCGCCCCAAAGAACAGCGCCCATTCCAGCCAACGCCGGCGCGGCATGAATTTGCCTGATAGCACCATGCCGGCAGCGCAACCCGTCAGAAGGGAATCCGCCCGTGTATCCAAACCGCGTCCAAGGCGCCAATAGCTGCTCCAGGCCGGGCTATCGAATTCCACATAGACTGCTCTGAGGAATGCCACGCAAAGTGTTGCCAATATCGTCCACCACAACAGTGACTTTTTTGATTCCGTCCGGCGCAGCAACAGGAGAAGTATGGGGGGCCAGAGAATATAAAATTGTTCCTCAATGGACAAACTCCACGTTTGGGCGAGAAAATTCAGCCTCTCGCCAAGGCCAAAAATCTGTCCCCAATTCGTAAAATAAAAGACCGCTTCGAAGATATAGTAAAAATCCCGTGCGACCCTGGCCGGCGGATTTGCCAAACAGGTATAAAGAGCAAACGCTGCCAGCATGGCAAATAGAACCGGGAGCAACCGAAGCGCCCGGCGATAATAAAAATCCTTGAGATTAATGGTATGTGAATCATTCCATTCCGTCATCAGAAGCCAGGTAATTAAAAATCCACTTAAGACAAAGAAACAGTCGACGGCTATGAAGCCGACATTCGGGCCCAAGAATTCCAAATGGGTAAGCAAGACCACCACCATCAGGACGCCCCGTATGCCATCCAGGCCTTTGACGTATGTCGGGCGAAAATAACTCACCCCTGAATCCGGGACGTCACGTTTCTGATCAAAGGCGCTATTTATATTCAGATTGGCCATGCCAACGCCTGGTAAAGTTTTAGAGTTGCCTTCGATGCTAGAAATGCAAAAGGTGAAAGTCCATTGTATAAATTGAAATCAACCGGTGCAGTGGCCGGGAGGGAATCGGATGATTTCCACCGCGCACGCGACCCGATATGAAGAAAATGTGACAGGCCCTTGTATTTGAGTTAAGTTTTGGGCATCACCAATGACCGCCAATTTTGAAACGGAACTGGACGCGCTCCGTCAAAAGATTTTGCTCATGGCCAGCCACGCCGAAAGAGCCGTTCATCAATCAGTTCAATCACTCATCCAGCGCGACGACGAGCTTGCCACGCGGGTTCATCAGGATGACGAAATTCTGGATAGCCTGGAGGTGGAAATTGATGAATTGATTAACCTGCTTTTGATCAAAGCTCCCCTTGCCGGAGATCTTCGGCTCATTCCCGTTGCCATGAAGATTTCACAGAATCTCGAACGAATCGGCGATGAAGCAACGAAAATCGCCAAATGCGCCAAAGACCTCGCGAGGGAGCCGGCGCTGAAAATCAATTTTGACATTCAAATTATTGCCCGCAACACCATCAATATGCTTAAAGACGCGCTGAACGCGTTCGCTCAACTGGATCCCTTCGCCGCCCGCGCGGTCATTCCACGGGACAAGCAGATCGATGAACTCAACAAAGAGATTCATCAGATATTGGTCCAGCACATGAGCGGGAATCCGGAAACGATCGGACGTTGCCTGCATTGGATTGTGGCCGCGAAAAGTCTCGAGCGGATTGCCGACCACGCGAAGAACATTGCGGAGGCAGCGGTTTATCTATGTGAAGGCGAAGACATCCGGCATGCAATGAAGAATTGATTTTGCGTGCGTGGCGCGGTTTTTTTCGGTAAGGTTTTGCCAGCATGTTCTCTATCCAGCAACTGTTCGGCAAGGGCGACAGATTTCAGGAACTGCTGGAAGCCGCCGCCCAGGAATCCGACCAAAGCGTCCGACTCGTCATCGAATTGATGAAGTCGCCGCGGAACACTCAGAATTTGGACGATCTAATCATTGCCCGGCGCAAGGAAAAGAAAATCTCCGAACAGATCAGCAACGAACTGGTGAAGACCTTCATCACCGGCATGGAACGCGAGGACATCGAAGCGCTGGCGCGCGGCCTGTCTCGGATTGCCAAGACCGCTGAAAAACTCGCCGAACGTCTCGTCATAGCGGGCAATCATTTGGAAGGGATTGATTTTTCCAAACAGGCCGAAATGATGACAAAAGCCACCGACGCAATCCATCAAATGGTGAAGCGGCTGGACGACATGGAGGACATGGAAAAGATGAAGACCTTCAACGACCGGCTCCAATTCGTCGAAGTCGAGGCGGATAAATACATGAACGAACTGCTTCGCGACCTCTACGGCGGCAAATATGAGGCAATCCGCGCCATCGCAGTCCGTGACGTCTATGAATTGATCGAGAAAGTGATTGATCGCTGCCATGACGCCGGCAACGTCGTGATGCAAATCGTTTTGAAGAATTCCTGACGCGCGATGTTCCTCATCCTGCTCGTCATTTTCGTCACCCTGGTGTTCACCTACATCAACGGTTTTCACGATACGGCTAATTCCATCGCCACCGTCGTTTCGACCAAAGTTCTGACTCCGCGACAGGCGATTCTGCTGGCGGCGGTAACCAATCTCATCGGCGCGTTTTTTGGGAGCGCTGTCGCAACGACCATCGCCTCCGGGCTCGTTGATGTCCATGTGGCAACCATGCCGGTGCTGTGTTGTGCCATGGTGGCGGCGATTGCATGGAATTTGATTACCTGGTGGCTGGGCTTGCCCTCCAGTTCATCGCACGCGCTCATCGGCGGGCTCTGCGGGGCGGTGCTTGCGGCCTCCGGCAACCAGTGGTCTTCCATTATCTGGTCTGCGCCCAGCAAGGTTCATTGGTGGCTGGGCAAAGGGATTCTCTGGAAAGTCATCGTGCCGATGATTACCTCGCCAGTTGTCGGCTTCATCGTTGGTTTTATTGTCATGGCCCTGTTGTATGTCTTGCTGCGGAACTGGCGACCCGTGACGGTCAACCGTGTTTTTGGCAAGTTGCAACTGCTCAGCGCGAGTTACATGGGTTTCGCACACGGGACCAATGACGCACAAAAAACGATGGGAATTATCGCGCTCGCACTGGTCGCCGGCACAGCCGGTGGCAATTTTGATACCCTGCCCGACTGGCTTGCCTTTCTGAAAACTCCCCCACCCGCAGCCGGTCAAACACTGCACATCGCGGTATGGATAAAAGTTCTCTGCGCGTTAACGATGTGCGCAGGCACCGCGGCGGGCGGCTGGCGCATCATCAAAACGCTCGGCCAGAAGATGGTCAAGCTCCACCCGGTCCATGGATTTGCAGCTGAAGCAACCGGCGCGACCGTTTTGTTCACGGCGGCTCATTTCGGCATGCCGGTCTCGACGACGCATGCGATCACGACTTCGATTATGGGTGTTGGCTGCGCGAAAGGTTTTAACGCACTCAAGCTCAACGTCGTCGAACGCATACTTTGGGCCTGGGTGCTTACCTTGCCCGCCAGTGGCGCAGTCGCCTACGCCCTCGTAAAAATCGCGCGTTCGTTCGGCTGGCTGTGAACCGCCACTGATTACGAGCCGCTTTCGGCAGGGTTGGCACATTACCCCCCGTATTTTGGCATTCGGTACCCACGACAGTTCGGTCTTCCTCGTTTATTTTATTGTTGAAAGTCATTTACCCACAGCCGACGCGTTAATCGATATGAACCCTAAAAAATCCACCGCGCTTCTTCTGACCTCAGCCCTTGCCGGAGGCGCCGCTCAGGGCGCGATTGTTTATACCAATTTCAACAACCTGGTTTTCAATAACTATGACGGCACGACCAATATTGATTTAACCGGTAGTTTTGACAGCCAGTATTCGCTTCTTTACCAGGATCAAAATGTTCAGAAACCGCAAATCAGCGGCGATGGCACCGGGTCTTTTGTTTTGGCCCGGACGTGGACCGATACGAACAACATGAACCTGAACTTTCGCACGTACGGGGGGCTTCCAATTACTCCGGGTGGCGTCATGGTCGGCCCAGCCATGGCGGACGTGAACGCGGCGAAGCAAGCGAACGGCATCACGAATTTGACGGTCCAGGCCAATGGATATTTTAACGATCGTCCGATTGCATCGGATGGAACCACCGGGGGGAACGATCACTGCAATTATCTGGGAGACTGGGGCCAGGGCGGGACAATGTCCGGTTATGTGGGACTGGTGATGGTCAACGGCGGGGTGACGAATTATGGCTGGGCGCATTTTAGCTGGAGCGATCCATCCACGTCTTATAGCAGCAGCAGCGCGTTGACTCTCATTGATGCAGCCTATCAGAGCACCGCGAACACGGGCATATTGACCGGGGACGGTGCACCCGGTGCGCCGGTCATTAACGGAATCCAATCATCCGCTCCATCTGCGACAAACTATGCGGGCGCATCCATTGAGCTTGCCGCCAATGTGTCGGGAGGATTGAACTACCAATGGAAGGCGGGCGTCATCGGAAGCGGCGTTTATACGAACCTGGCTGATAGCGCGAATTTTTCGGGGTCGAAGACAGCTGATTTATCTATCAGTCCGGCCAGTACCGGGAACAGCGCGGACTATGTTGTGGTGGCATCAAATAATAACGGTTCAAGCACTTCCACTCCCACGACGGTTACGGTGCTTGCGGCCGGGGCCGCGCCGACGTCCGGCGAGGGCTGGGACCAGGCTTTTCAGGGGCAAACGGATTTCACCTATGCCGGCGGAAGGCAAAACGTAAGTTATCTTGCGAGCAATGGGAGAGTATATTGGCTCGTAAATGAATTGGCCGCCGGATTGATGAATCCAGTGGACGACTCGTTCAGCACGAGTGTAGGAACGGTCGATAACCGGATACTCGTCGAGAATGGCGATTACCGTGTGACGACTGCGACCCTGCCTCTAGACGGTACAAACGCAGTGCCCGAGAATCCGAACCAGGATTATCAGGTAAAGGATCTTTTCGAAGTGAACGGGCTTCTCTATGGCTTATGCCAGCGGGTTGACACCGTTTATCAGATTTCGGAAGAAGGAGGCGAATTTGCGGTTTTCAAGATGCAAGCGAACGGCACGCTTGAGTTTCTGTATTGGGTCCCGGCTGTGGGCACCGGGAATACGCTCACGGCGAACAATCCATCCACGATTCAATGGTCATCGAGCGCAATCGCCCAAAGTGGATATGTTTATGTCTTTGGCTCAGGTGAAGTAACCGATTCCAGCGATAATACCCTCGAAAACACCTACCTCGCACGGATCGCCGATGCCAATATCGATAATACGAATCTGTGGACATTTTGGGACGGGACTACATGGGACGGCGATGAAGGCAACGCCGCACCGATAAGCACAAATGTGTTCGAAGTGGTGCGGCTCTACAAAGGAAACTGGGTGGCGGTCGGGAAGCCGTACGGCACTTCCGGAACGGATACGTTTGCCTACACGGCTACGTCGCCACAGGGTCCCTATTCCTCGCAGGATCTATTCACGGACCCAACGAACGCCGTCGAGGGCATCGGCACGACGATGAACGCGGCGACGGGCGCGTCAGAATATTATTATTCAATCAATCCGGCGCTGCATCCGGAACAAACTCTTGCTTCAGGAAGCCTGTTGGTTTCCATTGGCTATGAGGATGCCTATTCGTACCAGTACAACGTATCAGACGCGGGATTGTATAAGCCGCGATTTTACGAGACGACATTGACCAATCTCATTCTCAGCAGTTCGCTACAGATTTGGAGAGCTGGAAACAACATTGTCGTGAGCTGGCCATCAGGATCCCTGGAGCAGGCGACAAACTTGAATGGCGCATGGACGGCCAATCCTGCGACTTCTCCTTACACCAATACGCCGTCGGGAAGACAAGTCTTTTTCCGGACCATTCAGTGATGAAGCGTCTGCGCAAAATTTGGTTCAGAAGGGAAGGCCGCCGAATTTTGTCCGGCGGCCTTTGAAGCAACTGCGGAAAATCAATTTCGAATCCATGTTTGCGCCGCATCATCCCTTGGCCATATTCCAATCCCAACAATCAGCTGAAAGCCAAATGCCGGAAAACGAAAATGAATCGGCACTATCTGCTCTGGTCGTACGCGAACCGACTTCAAACGAAGTAGAACGTGCAATTTTTTTGTTCCAACACCTGCCCCCACCACCGGGGGCGTCACTGCGAGTGGCGGTACGAAAACGTCCGGTTGAGCGACTGACTGCTGCCGCAGCGGGCTGGCTCAATGGAAACCGCGCGTTATTTCGAATCGCCTCCCTGCCAGGTGTTGAAAAATCCAAAGTCTCGGCGCCAATGATTTCGTCGATGGAAGATTGGGGCCGGACGACGGGAGCAAACCGTCTCGAATACACAGATTTATTGGCCGACGAAAACGAGCTCACCACCATACTGAGTACCCGGGGATTCTATTGTTTGCGGTCGGAAAGATTTTTCGAGGTGTCCACGCATAGCGCGTTTGATCGGGTTATGGCCCTGGCTGAAAAATATAAAGCCGGGATTCCAGGCCAATGGCGGACGGAACCAATTCGGGGGTATTCACCCGAAGCTGTTGCCGGTTTGGTGGATAAACATGCCCTGCTACCATTAAACGAACTGGGCCAATACTGGCGGCCGGGTTGTCCATTTGGATTCGAATTGGATATGTCGTGTATCCTGTTCGACGGATTGCAACCGATCGGAACGCTCCTGTGGCGCCGAAGTCCTCACGCCTACATCATCGATGTTCGCGTGGTGGCGGTTGAGAACCCAAGGCTCAGGGCGCTTGGCAACCTGTGTTTGTTTTTTCATGCGGCCCAAACGGGGAATCCGGACGGCGAAATTCGATGGCTGCAATTTCGAGGCGGTGAAAATGAGCATCGCGAAACAGCGAATTTGGCGATTCGCATGGGCGGCAAAGAATTACCTCCGCGCAGGGTATTCGGAAAGAACTTGCAATGAAAATGAGCTGCGCGATGTCTCTGATAGCAAACGGACCGATTCGTTTATGATATCCGGGACTATAGCGATGACCGCGCCGGACTTGGTTGTCCGCGAGCCGTCACCCGACGAGCTGCCCCGGGCGCTTTACCTTTTCCAACATCACGTACCGCCGAATGACTCGCGGTTTTTCGCAGCCATCCGCACGCGGCCCGTGCAACGATTAGTGGCCGCGGGTGCGATTTGGCTCCGGGGAACGACTGCTTTTTTCCGAACAGTCTGCCAACCGGGCATTTCTCGCGAGACGATCGCCGGTCCACTGATTGCCGAACTGGAGAATTGCGCAAAAAACAACGGCGCGGAAGCAATCCGATTCGCGGAATTGCTTGCGGATGATGACGAATGGAATTCGGCGCTGGGGGCGCGCGGATATGTCCCATTTCGATCTGAGCGTTTTTTTCAGGTGGCTTTTGAACGCGCGCATCGTCGCGTATCGATCCTGACAAACAAATGCCAGGCCGATATACCCGGAACCTGGCGAACTGAGGCGATTCGAACATTTCCACCCGAGATTCTCATCAATTTGGTAACCATGCATCGATTGTTGCCTATCGCTGAGTTGCGCCAGCATTGGAGAGCGGACCTGCCTTTCGGTTTCGACATGGATTTGTCATGCATTTTATTTGATAATCAGGAACCGATGGGGACCTTGTTGGTTCGCCGTGGTTCAAATACGTTATTCATCGATGTTCGTGTCGTTCTACGCCAAAATCCTTACTTGCGCGCGCTCGGAAATATTTGTCTGTTTCGCCACGTTGCTGAACGCGTTATCCCTGGTGAATCAATCCAATGGCTGGAATTTCGCGGCGGCGAAACCGAGCATTTGGAAACGGGAAATCTCGCGAAACGCATGGGCGGGTGCGAAATGCCTGAACGCAGGGTGCTGGCCAGGAAATTATGATTTCCGCATCGCCGAATGAGTGTTCAAAACCAGAAAAAATTATTGCTGATTGGCTGGGAAGCCGCTGATTGGTCTTTAATCAATCCTTTGATGGATGCCGGCCAGATGCCGGCGCTCAATCGGATTGTGGAAGAGGGAGTATCGGGACGGCTTCTTTGCGCAGACCCGCCAATCGGCGCAGCGCAGTGGACATCGATTGCGACCGGTAAACGGCCCTGGCAACACGGGATTTGTCATTCTCTGCAGCCAACACCAGACGGCCAGAAACTCGGAATCGTTTCCTCTTTAGCGCAACGTTCAAAAGCGATCTGGGAGATCTTCGCGGAGCGAGGTATGCGCGGAATCATCGCCGGGTGGCCGGCAACGCATGGTGCGGCGGGAAAATTGATTTCAAATGTATCGGACCGCTACCATGAGCCGACGTCCGGCCCGGGAATCAAACCATGGCCTCCGACGGCCGAAGGCACCTATCACCCGGCAGACCTTGGATCGAAATTGGATCAGCTTCGCGTGAGCCCGGAGGACATCCAAGCGGACCTGATGGCGCAATATATTCCACAATGGCAAAAGATTGATCAAAAGCGGGACCGTCGACTGGGAATACTGCGTGTACTTATTGCAGCGGATCTGTCGTATCATGCGGCCGTTAGTGAACTCGTCCGCAGCGAGCCGTGGGACTTCGCCGCGGTGCGGTTTCCGGCGTTCGGCCAGATAGCGAGAATCTTTCTCCCGTATGCAGCTCCACGGCGAAAATCGGTTCCGGAGGAAGATTTTATTTTATACGAGGGCGTCGTCCGATCCGCAGCCCGGGTTTTTGATTTGATGTTGGCGAGATTGCTGGCAACTATGGACCCGAATACGGCGGTTGTGGTCGTCTCCGCGCACGGCTCGCGAGGCTACGAAATTTCGTCCCGGGGTGTGCCGCATGACAATGATGAACAATGGAAAACGCCGTATGGGATTTTCGCGGCGCGTGGGGAGGGTTTTGCCAGGGACGCCTTGTTGCACGGCGCGACGGTCATGGATGTTGCGCCGACATTATTAGATTGGTTCGGGCTTCCGATCGGAGATGATATGGAAGGGCGTGTTTTGCTGGAAGGATTCACGTTTCAATCGGACGTCCAACGGATTGCCAGTTGGGAGACCGCCGGCGATCCACCCAAAAGCACAAGAGAATTCGCCGCGAATAATCAAGTACACGCCTGGCAACAGGAGCGTGACTGGCATTACGTGCGCTCCTGTCTTGATGCCGCGCAATATCATAGGGCCATGCCGGTATTGGAGACGTTATTTCGCAAGTTTCCCGAACGACCAGAGCTTGGGCAGACGTTGTTCCGCTGCCAACTCGAACTGAAACGTGTGCCGGAAGCCAGGGAAACGTTGGAAGTCGTCCTGGAAACCATTCCGCCTGGCGCCCTGTCCGCGCTGCTTCGAGCGGAACTGGCATGGGCCGAACGTAATATTTCTCTGGCGCACTCATTGCTTGGCGAAGCGCTGGCGCTAAAGCCGACAAATCCCGGTGTGATGAGCCGGATAGGGATTCTGTTACTGCGGTTGCGGCAATGGGATTCGCTGGAGAAGTTGGCGCGCGGCGCGCTCTCAATGGACGATCAAAACCCGATTGCCTGGCTGGGACTGGCAGAAGCACTCCTTCGAAAGCGACAGGGCCAGGCGGCAGCGGAAGCTGCGGTGCGGGCAATTGGATTAAAATATTTCCTTCCAGATGCGCATTTTATATTAGTGCGTGCGTTACTGGCAGAGGGCAAATGGGCGCAGGCCCGCGACGCAATGGAAGCATTACAAAAAATTCAACCGGATAACCGCGCTGCGGCAATGTATTCCAAAAGAATGCCGCAAAATGAAAGCCCGCCTAAATCGTAAATCTATTATGAATCCCAACCACAATAATATTGGCTCAATCTTTATGGACGTCTTGCGAAAGTGCAACCGACGACCCGCTTTCGGGAAGCGTTCAATCGTGTTGACAGGATTACTGGCCGGCTGCGCCGCCGCGGCGCTTACTTCATGTTCAAATACGAAGCCGATCGCCACCGGCGCATCGAAACCCGCCGCGATGGGCGATTTAAATGTGTGCGCGCAATCGGTTTCATGGACCTCCAGGGCGAATTATCTCGTCTTCTTGCCTGCCGATTATCACGGGAGCGATTCGAAACGCTGGCCGTTGATTCTGTTTCTCCACGGAATTGGCGAATGCGGAACCGATGTGTGGAGAACTGCAATTCATGGACCGTTAAACTATGTCAAAAAGCATCCTGATTTTCCGTTCATCTTTATTTCACCACAATGTCCGGTCGGGGACAAATGGTCGAATGAGGCTGTTTTGAGGGTGTTAAATGATGTGGACAGCAGATACGCCGTTGATACGAACCGAATTTACCTGACGGGACTGAGCCAGGGCGGATTTGGGGTGTGGAATTTGGCAACGACGTATCCGCAACGTTTCGCCGCAGTCGCTCCCATTAGCGGCGGAGGAGATGTGTTGGGCTTTATCGTGGATCAATGGAATAAGGAAAGAACCGAGCCCATGCGGCATTTGCCTTTTTGGGTATTTCACGGGGGCGAGGACCCTGTAGTGCCCGTATCCGAGGACATACGAATGGTCGCGGCCTTAAAAAAGTTTGGAGATACCGACGTCAAGCTGACCATTTATCCCGAAGGCAAACACGATGCGTGGACCGAGACTTATGATAATCCTGAACTCTATCGCTGGTTTTTGCAGCATCGGTTGACCGAATAAAACGAGACTCATTGATGAGATTTTTGCTCTGATTCCGCAAGTCTCGGCGGGGCGGCGCCTTCCCAGGCCTTTTCGGTAACGGGAAACATGGAGACGCGGAATTTGGTGCAACCATAGGGAACAAGGCTGATCATTCTGCTTCCCCCACCCTGCAACGGACCACTGGGCAAGCTTTGGGCCATAGTCGGATTCCAATCGATTTCCCTGGCCGGAACTTTGAGCGTAATGGGCGCGTCTAATGACCAATCCCACGGTGAACTCATGGAATGCCGCTTAACGACGATGTCATCGCCATTTTTTCGCGGATCATTATCGAGGGCGAACCGCCAATTTTCACCGGGGGCCAGAGTATTGGGATCCAAATCGGGAATTGGCAGTGAAAAAAGAAGCGGCCCGTAATAGACACTCTCATAAGGCATTCGTTTGGGGACGAATACGTCCGCAGGGAGGTAGCCGAAGTATTGTTTGTTTGCCTCGGGATATTCATCGGCGTAGGCCCTGGCAAGGCGCACGGTCATGGGGAATCTGAGAGTCACCGAATCTGACGAAGTCCAGCGCCGATATATCCGTACAAACCCTTGAGCGGAAGGTTCAACATTTATCATCCGGCCATTGACCTTTATTTCCATTGCGTGGCACCAACCCGGGACGCGAAAATAAAGTGGAAACGTAGTCTCCCGGGAAGATTCCACTTTTACGAGGACGGTGTCTCTAAAAGGATAATCGGTTCGACAAGTCAGTTTCACTGGAACGTGGTCACCGGCTAGGGCATGGACCTGACACGGGCCGTATAAGCCGGCTGCCAGCCCGCCGTCCTCTGTCGCCATCCACATGTGAATGATATAATTCGGAAGGATTCGGTTCATGTTTCCCACGCAACATAGAACTTCCGGACAACCCAACTTTGTAAAACGAAGACCGTCGGGGCCGGGACAAAGCGGATGGCCGATCGGCTGAGACTCGGACAGAAGACGATTCGGCGATTGATAATAACACATGGTCTGAAAGTCGCGGGCGATGGGCGCGGCTGCGGCATTGAAGAATTCCGCTTCCAATTGATCGCCCCAGGAACCTTCCCCGGTGATCCGGTACATCCAGATCCTTGACCAGAGACTGGCTGCCACGTCACAGGTTTCCGTGAGGCGGAATGGTCCAATGCCTGAAAGAAATTCGCCGCCCGACGCCACTCCATACGGCAACATGTGCTCAGAATCAACCCAGTCGAAGGCTTTTCGGGACGCCTCGAGGTATTTCTGATTGCCGTCCCAGGAATAGAACATCGCAGGAATTCGAATGATCTCGTAATAGCAGACGGTATGGCAGGGGTTAAACTTGCCGGAGAGCCAATCGTTGATCGATGACTGAACTTCGGGCCGGTCCATCGCCAAAATTGCCCGGTCCAATAATCGCTTGTCG
>DASXFM010000210.1:0-18595 GCA_036489615.1 Verrucomicrobiia bacterium
CCACTCTTAAGCCAGTGCTCAACAGCTTCCCGTTTGAACGTATCGTTGTATTTTCGCCGCTCGTTTACCAGTTCGGTTTCTTTCATGTTCAGCTCTATGATTTACCCGCTCACTTCCCTCCGTCAATCCGGCACAACCCCAATTACTCGATTTTCGGCGAACAGATATGCAAGCCGCAACAATTCGAACGGCCACGATTGCAAACTGCATTTGTACGCGTTCTCCTCCCCTGAACTTTTTGGCCAAATTAATAACAATCAAGCGAAAACCTATAAAAATTTTCATTGGCAGCTTTAAAGCTATTACGACTACGGGAAGGTGAGAGTGCGGGAAGGGGTCCGTGACCTAACCACACGTACAGTTCCAGCACAACAATAAGTTCATCTTCCATTTAAATTTATGCGCGCGATTGTAAAGGTTCCATCATCTTCGTCGGTGATGGGTGATGCATTGCCGTAAAGCCTTTGGCATGCTTTAAGATAAAAAAATTGAAATATTTTTATGCCACAACGGGAAACCATCAAGCGGGCGCGCCATGACGAGCGTCAAGGGAAGTCTCCCTCCACCCAGGCGGGCGAATTTGTGCGCGAGGAATTCCACCATATCCGCGAAGGCATACACGGGGCGCGTTCGACCAAACAGGCGATTGCAATAGGCCTGTCCAAAGCGCGGCGTGCGGGTGTAAAATTGCCGCCTCCCAAACGGGAAAGCCAATCTTCAAAAGTACGCCACCAGGCCGAACGCGATTACGAGAAAGGTCAACGTCACCAAGGCGGTCGTGTATCAACACGACGCTCACGCGCAACGCTTGGCGTTTTGCGCTGGGAAGGCCGCGAAGCCGCCTCAACCCGGGCTATTTCCCGCCAGGCCCATAATGCCGCGCTGCGAAGATCGTCTCGCGCCCGATCCGCTTCAGCATTGAAAGCAGTCCGTACCAAGGGACGAGCCAGACTGGCCGCCACCGGCCGAAAGGCGGCGCGAACGAGAAAGTCATGATGAACCACCAACGCCAGATATGAAAACCATGTTCCAGGACAAACCGGCAAACTTTCCGCAACGCTGCCCGGATGGCAAAGCGGTAAAGCCATTGACGCAAGCGCTGTTGGATCGCCGCGCCACCCCGCATTTCAGGGAAGATCCTGTGCCGGAAGAATATCTCAAGGCCATTTTGGAGTTCGGGATGCAGGCACCCTCGGGTTATAACCTGCAGCCCTGGCGTTTTGTTATCGTTCGCAAAAAGGAAAATCGCGAGCGCTTGCGCAAAGCGGCGTATAACCAGGAAAAAATAACCGAGGCTCCGGTGGTCATCATTGCCTTCGCCATAAGGGACGATTGGAAGAACTACATCGACGCAATTTTCCAGGAAGGCATCCGTCGCGGCTACGGAAAACCTGAGACCGTCCTCCAAGTTAAAAAGCAAGCTGCTGATTTTCTGGAGAAAGGAATCCCGCAGCCCCTTTGGCTTAATCGTCATACGATGATTGCCTTCACCACGATGATGCTGGTGGCTGAGACTTATGGGCTTGATACCGCGCCGATGGAAGGATTCGATCCGGCGGCTGTAAAAAGAGAATTGGGATTGCCCGAAAATGCCGAAGTGATTGCGCTTTTGGCCGTCGGCTTAGCCAAAGAGCCGGATAAACCTTATGCCGGGCGGCTCGCCTTGAGTGAAATTGTGCATGATGAACGTTTTGGCCGGCCATGGAACGGCCAGGGAAATGGCAATCAATCGTCCGAAGAGATGTTCAAAACCATTGAAAAAAAAGCATCTGAACCGCTCCAGCCTGCGTGATATCAACCAACGCTATGGCCGGAAGATTCGTGCCCCCGCGCGCTCAAAAAAGAGCTATCGTTCGCGGGGCGCAAGTCCTTCAAAAACTCTGCCCCATCCGGAAGCTGCTCCCACCCGGAGAAATCGAATTATTCTTTGGTCTATTATCATTGGGGCCGCCGTCATCCTGGCGGTCTGTTCTCATGTGTTTCATCTTAGTACGATCCATGCCTGGGGGGTGGCCATGAACAGTTGGCTATTGGTTTCGTTGATATTAGTTCTTCCGCTATTCGGTATGCCAATGAGTCTTTGTGCCATTTTGATCGGGGCTAAATTCGGGGCCACTTATGGCCTGGCGGTAACTGCCGTCGCGGTGGCCTTCCATCTCTCAGCCTCATGGGTGCTGGCGCGAACCTGGCTCCATAAACCTGTCAAAAAACTCCTCAAAAAAACGCGATGCGAAATGCCTCCGCTGGAAACCGGTGAATACGCCGGCGTCTGCCTGTTGACTGCACTCATTCCGGGCCCTTCTTATACGTTGAAGAATTATTTTTTGGCGCTGTCAAACCTGCCTTTTAGAATCATCCTCGGCGTCGGTTTGCCGGCCAATCTATTTGCGATGTCGCCCGGTGTCCTCTTTGGCAGTCTTAGCGGGGCGATGAATTGGCCTAAGGCCATTTTTCTGATCGCTTATGTTTTATTGCTGTTCGTCGCAGCTCATTGGGTCGTCCGCGCCATTCGCAATCACTCGAACCATGCGAAACCGGCCGTCGCCTAGTCTTACATCCGGCGCAAACCTGCCATCAACGGCGGATAATCTTAATTTATACCTGTGAGCGGGTAAAGGTATAAGGCCGCTGGCCCGTGGCATCCAGGTATTTAACCACCGCCTCCGTGCGGCAATTAACGTGAAGCTTTTTATAAATCCGGCTGACGTGGGTCTGGATAGTCCCGATACTCAGATTAAGTTCAGCGGCGATTTGTTTGTAGGCAAATCCGCGGGACAACAATTCCAAAATCTCTTTTTCCCTTACGGTCGGGCTCCCCTTGTTATTCGACTCATCTTTGTGCACTGGTTGAAAAGCCTTGATCACTTTTCGAGCGATGTGGCTGGACATGGGGCCACCGCCATTGGCCACATCTCGAATCGCTTCCAGCAATTTTTCCGGGGGAGTGTTTTTTACCAAAAACCCACTGGCACCGGCGGTCAGGGCCTCGAAGATGCGATTGCTGTTCTCATAAACCGTCAGCATCATGATTTGCACTTCCGGCATCAGGGATTTCAGCCGGCTGACGCATTGGATGCCGTTCATGCGAGGGAGATTGATATCCATCAACACAACGTCCGGCCTGGGCTCGAGCGGCCCAGCGAGTAATTCTTCCGCGGAAGAAAAAACCAGGGGACATTGAAAATCTGTGTTTAAATTGATGAATCGGCGCATGCTTTCACGCAGGCTCGATTCATCTTCAACGATGCAAACAATGATCGGCATAACTCATTCCATTTTCATTATAGGCCCTTTTTTATCGAAGTTAATTCAAATGAACATACTACACACCATCGGCGCTCAACGGGATAATGAATCGAACCACCGTCCCCCGGCCCGCTTCACTGATGATTTCGGACCTGCCTCCAATCGTGGCCAATCTTTCCCGCATATTAGACAAACCATAACCCATTCGCCGGGTTTTGTCATGCCCATCACCCGCCGAAGAGGCGGCCTCAAAGCCGCCGCCGTCATCCGAAATGACAATTTCCAGTTCCGCCTCACGCACAATCATAGTGATCAGGATTCGTTTCGCCTGCGCATGTTTGGCCGCATTGTTGACCGCTTCTTTGACGGCCAAAAACAAGTTATGCCTCGCCGCCGCGGAAATTTGATGATCCGGAATATATTCCGGAGCGGACACTTCGCAACTGATGGCACTGGCGTTAAAAAATTCCCCTGCGTAATGGCTGATATGGCCGATCAACCCCTCCAACGAATCATTTTCCGGGTCTGCCGCCCAAATAATTTCCTGTAACGAAGAAACGGCTTCCCGGGCCGAAGCAGACATTTGTTCAATTTGCCGTTTGGTTTCGACCGGGTCATTTAGTCCACATTGGGCAATGCTTCCCTGAAACGAAATCTGCGTCAATTTGCTCCCGAGTTCATCATGCACGTCGCGGGCGATGCGGGCACGTTCCCGTTCGACAGCATGGCGCTGTTCCAATTGCATCAACTTCCGCTGCATCCGCAGGCGCGTCCAATGGCGCACAGAAGCCACGATGATGACAATCGCTGACACGCTATAGAGGAAAAAGAACCACCATGTCTGCCAATAATGCGGTTTTAGGATCAAGTTGAGTGACTGTCCTTCGTTATTCCAGACTTGGTCGTCATTACAGGCAATCACTTGGAAACGATAATGGCCCGGAGAGAGATTGTTGTAGGTGGCTACCCGGTTATTTTCGGCGTTGACCCAGTCGTTATCCAGGCCTTTCATCCGATAGCGAAACGAATTTTTTTCCGGCGCACTATAACTGAAGGCAACATAACGAATTTCCAGGTCACCCCGGCCTGGCGGAATTACTATCTGCGGAGGAATCTTTCCGCCGAATCGATTTAAGAAAACCGTTTTTCCATCAAACCGAATTTCCTGAATCGTCACAGATGGCGGCTGATGATTGACCGCCACCGTCTCCGGATCCACTACCACAACCCCCTGGGTAGTGCGAAACCACAAACGCCCCTGGCTGTCCTTGCAAGCTGCCGGTTGGGTCACATCCGTGTATTGGCCGCTGGACACAATGCCATCTGCTTTTCCGTAATTGATCGAGGCGATGGAAGATTCCTTTCCCTGCGCGAAATTTTCAATCTGTCCTTTGTTGACCCGGAAGATGCCGCGACTGCTGTTAAGCCACAAATTCGTATGATTATCTTCAACGATGGCGTAAATGGAATCGCTAAACAGTCCGGATGAGCGGGTGTATTCGTCCAATACTCCATTTTTTAACCTCAAGAGACCATGCCACTTGGTCCCAATCCATAGAACGTTTTGCGAATCCCGGTATAAAGAGAGAATCACAACATGGAACCGGGCGTCTTTGTCAGCGTAGTTTTCAAATTTGCCATCATGCCAGCGCGTCAACCCGCCCCCGGTTCCAATCCAAACGTCATCGTCAACCCCTCCACAAAGGGCATTGATGAAGTCATGGGACAGACCATCTTTAGTCGTGTACCGGTTAAAGCTGGTGCCATTCCAGGTCAATAATCCGTCCCTGGTTCCAATCCACAAAGTTCCATTTTTACTTTCGTAGAAGGCCACGGTGGCTACACCGGTCAAAAATCCCTGCTGAGGCCCATAAATGGTGATTTTCCCGTTTTTTATACGATGAAGAGGGCCGTCATAATCCACCCCCACCCAGAGGCTGCCATCACGGGTCTCGGTAATGCCCATGATATAATCCGACGCCAGGCCATTGGATTTATTCAGGTACGAAATATTGCCATTTAAATAATGATTGAGGCCACCTCCCCAAGTACCGATCCAGACACCGCCATCATCGCTTGGATAGACCGAGACCACGATATTCATGGAAAGGCCGTTGGCCTTAGTGATGGTCTTGAATCTTTTTTTGCTTATTCGGGTGAGACCTTCCTCGGAGCCTACCCAAATATTTTGCTCCTTATCTTCAAAGATTGAATAGATGCGGTAGGATGGTTCACCGGCCCCATAAAAATTAACAAACTTCCCGTTCAAGAACCGGCTCAACCCTGCATAGGAGCCTACCCACAAATCGCCGCTGGTATCCCGCAGGACGACACTGACAAATCCCGCCGGACCGACACCTCTTCGGAAATTTGTGGCTACCCCTCCTTCGACTTTGATGAAAGCGTCCTGCGGCCCATAATCCGGCCCGATCCAAAAAATGTTATTGGTGTCACAATAGAGTGAACGGGCCGAAACCGGAAAAGCGCCGGAATGTAATACATAATTGGTCGCTTTGGAGATATCAACCCTTCGCAAACCGTTTTCCAACGCCCAAATTCCTCCGTTATTATCCCCGCAGATCTTGGGTTCTCCCGTTTCAAACTGCGCCAATGGGCCACCCTTATCTTTTAATGAATGTAAAATACCGCGCGAAGTCTCAAACCAAACGGTTCCGTCCCCGCTTTCCACGATCTGGTTCACGCCAAAGTTATCATCACCCCCCGGCAAATCGCAGCGTATGATCACGCCTTTATCCAGGCAGAAGATGCCGTCTCTTTCGGTTCCCACCCACAAACAGCCATCTTTGCCGGCGCATAAACAATTGACGGCCGGCTGAGTAGACTGGGAAAGCAAATCAACGAGGTGAAATTGATTACCATCAAACCATACCAGTCCTTCACGTGTCCCCACCCAAAGACATTGGTCACTCGTTTGCGTGATGGCCTGGACGATGTTGTTCGGCAAACCGTCCTCCGCCTGCCAGAGCCGGGTGTTAAAGTCGGACTGCGCGGACGCGTAAAGTTCACCTCGGGCCAGAAAGCAAAAGAGAAAAAACGCTTGCAGCGTAAAGTGACGGAGGCCCATGCCTGCATTGAAATCTCAGCGCACCGCTAAAACAAGTGAAAACTCTGTCAAACAGGCCCGATTTAGGCACCTCTCGCATCACATATTCATATGACTTCCGAGGAAGTTTAACTGTTGTACATTCGATTGAACTCACCATAAGAATCATGAACACAACTCTGCCCAAGAATATTGACCATAAACTATTCTCCTTAGCTGTCGCATTGCTGTTCGGCGTCGTTTCGAATTGTGCCGCCAGCAGTTCTACCCTGCTGTTGGATTTTGGTCCCACAGTAGTGGCTCCAGCCGAGGCGACGCTGGACATGGGACATTTTTCCGGCGCGGTGCCGAATACGCAGATTAGTTGGAACACGATTGTAAACGCCAACAATAGCAGCCTCGTTTATGCAGATGGCACATCCGCGTCTGGTGTATCTTTGGTTGTTGGCCGCAGTGACGCCGGGGTAAACAACAGCATAGACTTCAACAACAAGCTCATTACTTCGAGCGCCCTGGGCAGCGCGGAAAATGTCGGAATTTATACCAATACCAGCCCGACCAAAGACGGCATCTTTGCGACGGGAACATCAACCGTCAACACGAACGCGCTCGGAGTGTATGTCAGCGGCCTGGCGGCTGGAACCTATACTATTTACATTTCCGGACGCAACACCAGCACCGGCGGCACGGCTGCGGATCGAATTTTCGCAACAAATGGACCCGTTTCGACCTCCTTCTCATTTTCCACCAATACCACTCCCTACGCGGTAGAAGCAAATTCAGCAGCCCCGCCTGGCACCTTGCCCAACGGTGCGCTGGCCATTACCAGCACGTTTGCCTATGGAGATAATTGCGTCCTCGGCACAGTCACCTTAAATGCAGGGGATGCGATTTATTTGGCATCCATGGGAGTAACCAATGAACTCCGAGGCTTTCTGAATGCTGTGGAAATTGTGCCCGGCCTTCCAGTGCTGACAAATTTCCCCGCTACCATCGGCGTGCAGCCGCAGAGCGTTTCGGCCTATGCAGGCTCAACCGTCACTATTGGTGGCGCCCAATTTGGCGGTGTACCCCCACTGTTTTATCAATGGTACTCTAATAGTGTTCCGATTGTCGGGGCTACCAACACCTCCCTGGTGCTTTCGAACGCCAATTCTTCTATGTCTGCAATCTACAATATCTCTGTGAGCAATGAGATCAATGTCGCGGTCAGTTCAAACGCGACGTTGACTATCGTTCCGCTATTTAACACCGCACAAATGACAAACCTTTGGAACATCCTGCCCGGCGATACCAACCACCCTTACGTCACCACGACCGCCGGTGGCGAACGTGGATTGGCTTACGACTCCGTGACCAGCAGCCTCCTCGTAATCACCCATGTTCCGACCAACAATTTGGTGGTTTTAGATCCAGCGACCGGGAATCAAAAATATTTGATGAATGTCAGCGCGAGTGGCATGGTGACCAACGCGGCCGGCATCAACATGATCGGGGTGGCAGATGACGGAACGGTTTACGCCGGAAATGTGGTCGCCAATGCCAGCTCAGCTTCCACTCCTTATTTGCTGTGGCAATGGGCCGATGACAATTCCAACACCGTAGCAAATCTACTGTTCTCAGGTGACCCGGGTTATCTTACCCAGGCAGCGGGTTTGCGGTGGGGAGACAACATCGCGGTGCGTGGTTCTGGTGCCAGCACCGAGATACTTATTGCTCCCGGCGTCGAAACCAATGGTTTTGGTACCAACGTCGTGATCTTTACCACCCCGGACGGATTTAATTTTTCGCCAATCGTAATCGGGATCAGTGGAGTCTCTTCCGGTTTTGCTCAAAACGGGCTGTCATTTGGTCCCGGTGCAAATACTTTTTGGGCCAAAACCATCAACCAGGATTTGTACTTAATCCAGTTTGATCTAAACGCACAAACCGGCTCGGTCTTATACGACTTTGCTCCGGACAATGGCGTGCCGAAGACGTTCCAATTTATCAGCGCCAATCCAGCGCAAACCTGGCTGGCCGGGGTCATGAGCGTAGCCAGCGGCCTGCCGGATAACGTACGGCTTTATGATATTTCGAATCTGACCAACGGCCCCGTATTGGCAGACCAGGAATTAAACCTGACTGCAAACGTGAACGGTTTCAACAATGGCCTTGGCGTAGGTTCCTCGGCTTTTGGCGGGAATTATCTGTTCACTTTGGATGCCCAAAATGGCTTGAGAGGATTTCTCATTAGTACGAACGTGGTTTTAAATACGTTCAACATCGTGAGCATTATTCCACAAGCCGGGCCCGCCGTGATTCTGACCTGGGAAAGCGTGTCCGGCCACACGTATCAGCTACAAGCCGAAGACTCCCTGGCCGGGGCTTCGTGGTCGAATGTGGGAGCGCCTGTCCTGGCTACAGGGTCTTCCACTTCTATCACTAATAGTCTGACAGGAACCGCGCAGTTTTTCCGTATCCAGGGGCAATAGACAATAGATGCAAATGCAAAAATCAAAGCGCACGCTATTACAGATGCATAGGCTGAATCTTCACTACCGTGCCTTCGAAGCACGGCGTGCCTTTACATTAATTGAATTGCTGGTGGTCATTGCGATTATTGCCATCCTGGCGGCAATTCTTCTACCAGTGCTGGCGCAGGCCAAAGCACGGGCCCAGGCAGCACAATGTTTGAATAATAACAAGGAACTGGAAATGGCGGTGCAGATGTATGTGAACGATAACACCCAACAGTTCCCCAATAATGATACCACAGCGAACCCGGCCTCCGGCGCAGGGCCAAACGCATGGATTCAGGGTAATGTGCAAAGTTACACCTCCACTCCGCCTTATCGAAATTGGATTTCTTCCGGAGTACTTTGGGACTACAATAAATCTTACGCCCTCTATCAATGCCCGGCTTCCCATGCATTCATTCATGGCCTTTCGAGCTCCACGCTGCTGCAAAACCGAAGTTATTCGATTTCTGTGCAATTAAACTGCAATTATGCCCGCACCGATACTGCGACCTTTAATGCTGTAAGGGCGACTCAGGTTCGAAAGCCAACAGACGTCTTCGTATTTTGCGAAGAGAACCAAGTAAGCATTGATAACGGCGCAATCGGCATTTATTCCACCGCCGCCTCGGAATATCCAAACATCTGGAACCTGCCTTCGGCACGGCATCAAAGTTCGGGGACTTTGTCATTTGTTGACGGACATGCGGAAATTTGGAAATGGCGCGGGATAGTCGCGACCGCCAACAATAAATTTAGCGTCGATGACACGGTTATTCAGCGCCCAAATGCCACAGTCAATCCTGTCCAAGGCGCATTTTCCACCTCGAGTACAGATCCCGACCTGACCAGGCTCGCCAATGCCTTGCCACTAAATTGACCATCGTGGTTCTTGTACTTTGTCGGCTGAAGCTGGGTGGCACTAACCTGATTTTTTAAATATGTTTGTCTGGCGCGGACACTGGATTTCAAGTTGCAAGGATTGGTTTTTATGTTTTGCCTTTCTGTTGAGTGCCCTGTCGTCATGCGCAGTCCAGGAAATCGATGTTGATGTCTGTGTATATGGCGGTACTTCGGGCGGTGTGATTGCCGCTGTGCAGGCAGCCCGTTTGGGAAAATCAGTCGCCCTGGTTTGTGACAAGAACCATCTCGGGGGCATGACCTCCAGCGGCCTCGGCTGGACCGATGTAGGACATGTAGGCACCGGCTATATCCAGGGAATGGCCAATGAGTTTTACACGCGCATCAACCAGAAATATGGTTATAACGTAAATTACGATTTTGAGCCGCATGTTGCCGAAGCCGTTTTTGATGATATGGTCCAGCAGGCCGACGTACTGGTTTATACAAACGAATATCTGGCTTCAGTTGTAAAGCAAGGAACACAGATCACGGCCGTCATCATGAATGACGGCACCGTATTCCGCGCAAAGATGTTCATCGACAGCAGTTATACTGGTGATTTGATGGCGGCAGCAGGAGTCAGCTATACCATTGGCCGCGAATCAATAAATCAATATGGCGAGAGCCTGGCGGGAATTCGCCCACCGGATACGAGCTTCGGGGCAAGTGTGAATCCTTACGTCATTTCAAATTCCCCGGCGAGTGGTTTGCTTCCGTTGATCCAGACAAACACGCTTGGAACGCTGGGAAGCGCCGATTCATTGGTCCAGACGTATAATTTTCGCATGTGCTTCACTCAAGTGGCATCGAACCGCCTGGCAATTACCGCCCCCCCCAACTACAACGCTTCCGAATACGAGCTGTTGGCGCGATATCTACAAGCTAATCCATCTTTGACGCTGGGCAGTCTCATGACGCTAAGCACGCCGTTGCCCAATAGCAAAATGGACATCAATAACAGCGGCCCGCTTTCAACCGACCTGGTAGGCGACAGCTCTGGATACACGCTGGCCACCCCGGCCAGCCGGGGACAAATCTGGTCGGAACACCAAAATTATGAGCAGGGATTCTTCTATTTCCTGGCAACTGACCCTCGCGTTCCCTCCGCCATCCAAAGCGCAATGCAATCCTGGGGGCCATGCAAAGACGAATTTACCGACAACGGAGGCTGGCCATGGGAACTTTATGTTCGTGAATCGCGCCGGATGGTCTCAAGTTATGTGATGACCCAGTCCAACGTCTTCAATCTATTGCCAGTGCCCGACTCGATTGGCATGGCCGGATACTTCACCGATTCACATTACTGCGAACGGATTTTGACCAACAATATCGTCGTCAATGAAGGCACCGCGCGCGGAGATATAACCATCCCCTACCCGATAGCCTACCGGGCCTTGACGCCAAATTCCAATGAGTGCGTTAATCTATTGGTTCCTTGGGCTTTGTCCGCCTCTCATGTCGCCTTTTGCTCCCTGCGCATGGAACCAGCCTTCATGATCATGGGCCAGGCTGCCGGGACCGCCGCCTGCATGGCCATTGATGATGGTGTGGCTGTTCAAAATGTCAGCCTCCCCAAACTGCAAGCGCAGTTGGTAGCCAATCAACAAGTGCTCAATTCAACCTCCACCAATGGCATAACCGTTGGCGATGCCGATACTACCGGCGTGAACATTGTAGGCACATGGCTCAGCAGCACCTCGGTCACCGGTTATTACGGGACGAATTACCTGGATGATGGCAATACCGATAAAGGACTAAGTAGCGTTACTTTTACGCCGACACTGCCCCAGGCCGGCACCTATCAGGTTTATACCATTTGGACCGCCAATGCCAACCGCGCCACCAATGTTCCCATCGATATTGTTTATCCGAACGGAACGAATACCGTTCTGGTGAATCAAACGGCTCAAGGCAGTCAGTGGGTTTTGTTAATGACGACTAATTTCAACGCTGGAACCAGTGGTTATGTCCGTATCCGCAATGCGGGCACGACGGGCTATGTCATCGCCAACGCCGTTGAGTTTGTGTCTCAATTACCCATTGTCAGTCTATGGGCGACGGATGCCAAAGCAGCCCGCTTTGGCCTGCAACCGGGCAGCTTCACCATTAGCCGCACTGGCGCGACCAATACCGCGCTGACTGTTAATTTAAGCATTAGCGGCACGGCGGTAAGTGGCGTCGACTATCAACCTATTGCCACTACTATAAACCTTCCAGCAGGAGTAACGTCCACCAACATCCTGGTCACACCGCACGCCGGCGCAACTCCGGTTGGCAATAAAACTGTAATTATAAATGTTGTTGCGAGTGCCGTCTATTCAACGGGCACCCTGGCTGGCGCCACCATCACAATCAGCGATACGCCCATTAACAGTTGGCGTTTGCAATACTTTGGAATCAAAGCTTTCAATCCAGGCGTGGCCGGCGACGATGCGGACCCGGCCAATGACGGCGTGCCAAATGTGATAAAATATGCGCTGGGGCTGAATCCAACCAATGCCATAATTGGACCGCCCTACTATTCAGGCATTGATACAAATGGATATTTTGCCATCTCTTACAAACGACCCGATCCACCGCCGCCCGACATCACTTATGGAGTGAGCGCCTCTAACGACCTTGTGTCATGGTGCTCAAATAACGCCTGTGTGTTTACGAGATCCATTGCCGTTAATACCAACAGCACTGCAACCGTTACTGTTGAAGGTAATACTCCGGTCCAGTCACCGGGAAAAGAATTTCTCCGTTTGAACGTACTGGATAACAGCGGCACGACTCCCTAGGGCAGGTCGAATGCGTTTTAAAAACGTCACAAATGTTGTCCGGCATCCAACAGTCGCTCGCGTAGTTGTTCGATGCTAATATCCTGCACACGCTTGCCTTCGGCAATTGCCTGATCAGCCGCAAACGCCGCAGATTCGCTGATAATCATGAATGGCGGTTCCATGCGCACGGACGCGAAGGCAACGTGCGTGGCGGAAACACAAAAAGTCACCAGCAGATTTTCGCAATCTTCCGGGCGTGGAGTGATGGCTGCATAAGGAATGGAATATGGCCGGTTGACACGATGAGCCGGAAAATTGCCTTCATGTATGACCACATCGTCTTTTACCTGCCGCTGGCAAATATGTAAATCCAGCGCATAGCTTCCGAGTCCAATCGAATCTTCGCGGGCCATTGGCGCTTCACAGTGCTGCTGATTAATCACATACTGGCCCACCATGCGCCGCGCTTCCCGGACATAAAGTTGCGTCGGCCAGCCCCCACTATCGGTAAATTCATCCTTTGCCAGCCCCCACAAAGATACTTCTTGGCGAAGCCAGTCCGGCAGCCGTTCTTCCGTCCGCAGGTAATAAAACAAACCACGCTGATAATCTTCATGCGCATGCCACAACTTTGCCCGTTCAGACCAGGTCGCATTGGCATAGCGCTCGGCGCCACCAGTTACATAATCTGTAGAAATGCAACCAGCATTATTGGCATCCGTTTTTCCCCTCATGAGATTGGTAATCTTCAGCAGCCGCGGCGCTGAATATTTTCTTTCATAGGGAAAATTAAAATAGAGGTCGCCGGGCCACAGGGGTTCGCCTATCTCCTCCATCGCAGCAATATAACGATAGATTAATTCAAAATTCTTTGGGTCGTAGTTCGTCGGTGCGGCGATGGAAACAGGATCATTTTTGGTGAGACAGAGGCGAAAGTTGTAAGCCTGGATCGATGGACTTTCACTGCCCAATGGCGAAAGAAGAGCATTGGAAACCAAAGGAATCAATCCACTGGCAGTGTCCCCGGGGCGGAGGTAGGGATCGATTTTGAGAGGCGACACCGCTGTCTGGCTTTTTTTAGTGGCCTTGTCTCGAACGATTCGTTCACTGGTTGGCGGGACATAATAAATGCCCGCAAGACTCTCATTGTGCTCATCACGGCTCTCACGGTCAGTGCGATGCTTTACGCCTGCGCAGGCAAGCAAATCTCCCTCATAAGAACAATCAATGAACATGGCCGCTTCGACTGACAGGAAATTTTCCTCCTGCGGCGTTGGCGCAGGCGCTCCCCGGGAGTCAACGGGTGCTTTATCCAGCGTAATCGAATGGATACGGCGCCCATCTTTCTTGACGGAATTCAGCCGCGCCTCGCGCACGACTTCGACATTTTTTCCCTTCAAAAGTTCTTCAAACAAACTCTCGGCCACATGCGGTTCCACGCTCCAGCCGTTGTTTTTGATACCGGCAGCATTGTAGTAAGAGTGTACGGAATCGAAGTATTCTTTGGTTGCTCCTCCAATGGTCGATGCGCGCCCATAATCTATCCAGCCCAGTCCCCCCGCCGTCATGCCACCGAGGTGACGGGTCGGCTCCAGCAGTAACACCGATCGCCCCAGCCGCGCTAAAGTAGCCGCAGCGATAACGCCGCCGGAAGTCCCGCCGTAAATACAAACATCGCATTTTCGACGCTGGGTGCTGCCCATGGCAAAAATAGAACCTGAAAACGAAGTAGCCGCCAAAAGCGACGTCATTTGAAGGAAACGACGACGTGAAACGGAAGCATTCATTTTTTTACTCTATCCTCACGGAAAACTCCTGCCAGCTTTTCTTCAGTAAAAAGCTTCGAATGGGAAAAATTCTGCACACGCATCATGCCGATGCTATAATCATGAAAACCCCCGTAAAAGAACAGCGTGTCGTTTTCCGGTTCATAATAAAAAGCTGTGCCGAAATTAGGGCCTTGATACCAAACATTTTCGCGTGAAACCGGCGCATCCGGCAAGGTCCCCAGTCTCAGAACTTTCCAGGGTTGCCGGCCATCCACAATCGCCGACACATTGCTGGGTTCGGACGCCCCGGTATAACCAGCAAAAGTGCAGGAACATGAGGCAACGAGAATATTGCCGTCCGGCAAGGGAATGGCGGCTCCTATCGCGCTCCCCTTTTCACCCCAAAAATCTGTCCGGGGAGGAATTAATGGCCTGGGATCGGCCAGGACCCAGTTGGTCAATGTATTGGACAACAATACCACGGTGTGTGGCCGTGGCATATCTATCCAATTTTCAGTAAAGGCAATAAAGCGATAGTCTGCTCCTTCGAAATGGATCGGCGCTAATTGTTTAAACTTTGCAGTATCAATAATCTCCTGGATGCGGCTGTTACCGTAGATATCGCCTAAATTAATGCCGGCGTCTTTCCAAACCGTGAATTGATGGGAACCATCACTGGTATACCAGGCCATATTGGCGCCACCTGGCGTGGCGTAAACCAGCCCATCGCCAAAGGGATCCACCAGCACATTCATATCACCCGTGCATTTTAAAACCCGATCATTGACTCGTTTCCAGCTAATCCCATCCGACGAAGACGCAACTCCATGATAGGTATCCTGGCCGAATTTACGCCACATCATGTAATACCTTCCATCCTTCCCTTTCCAGACGGCGGGATTGCATACATCCGAGGTCAGCACTGGCAGCTTTTTCCACTGCCATTTAAAATCCCAGTCGTCGAGGGTGGGGTCAAACTGCACGTCGGTAAAATGCGCCCCGCGACCATATGCCACCAGCATCGGATGCCGGGCCGCCGGCAAGTCTATCACCGTCCTAAAATTGACAATTTGGTTGCCAGCATCATCGTAAACATAAGCAATCAACCCATTCGAAAAAGGAGACCAATCAATCTGTAGCCGGTATTTTTCTTCGGGCAGGATGGCACATTTCGCAGGATTAAAATTAGTGGATCCATCAAATTCTTTTATTTCGAGCAATGAACCGTCAGAAAGTTTGCGCCATACTTCCACAGTGCTTTCGGAAGGATTTAATAGCACATAGACCGCCTGATTCCCTGATTCCGAGGCAAACCCAATTCCCGCCCGCGTAGCAGCGTCACCTAAACCTATTTCAGCTGATAATGAACCTTCTGCCAGAGTTCGCCAATCACCCCCCGTGTCCGTCTTGTTGATATAAACCTGCGGTGCCACGGCAACGCTTTGATTGCTCTCCGTGCTTTCCAGGGCGCCATCGTCGCTGTTGGTTATCAAAGCCATTCCCCGGGTTATCCAATTATCTGTGGTGCCTTTATCAAAAGAATCTTTAAATATCGCCGAAGGTTCGCCCCAGTCATTGGTCGCTTGCAATTCCCCATTGGCAATGTCCACACGATTTGCCGTCAGCGATGTCCCTGGCTTAAAATCTGTGACAATCGACTTAAGAAACGTAAAAGAGCTCACGTTAACCAAAGCCTTCTTTGAATAGCCGTGAAAAATCAGATAAATATCCCTGACTCCGGCCTGTGAGTTGTCCACTTTGCACGCAAAGTCGCGCCAATCCTGCCAGCCTCCGGTATTTTCAAAAGTCAGGGTGCCGACCACCGGACCCCTCAGGCTGTCAAATCTGATTTCAATCTTGCCTTCATTGGCAGTGGCCAATGAAGCCTTAAATGCCGCCACCCCGCTATCAAAGTCATAATGCTTGTAAACTACGTATCCGCCGTCATGAATCGAACAAATGTCCTTCCCGCCCAAAATACAACTCTCCAATTTCACATTGGGAGATTTACCATCAAACTTATCTGCCGGTATTTTGTCCAGGGGATTGTTGGCTTCGCCATATCCAAGGCAGGCTGTCATCAACAAACAAACCCCGGACAAGACTGCTTTCCAGCCTCGACCTTTTTTCCAAATCGTCATGATCTGTTCAAAGCATTTTTCATTTGTCCCCGTTAAGGGCGAAACATCATGGTTAAACCGAATTTATTCATGCTTTGGTTAATTGTTACCTTTGAAATGGGGGAAATATAGTCATATGAACCTACGACACGACAGTTTGGCCACCTTTAGAGAACCTGCAGGAAATATCAGATTGCAATGGAAATTCACGCTTTTAAGGATCCTCCACGATTTCCGCTCTCCTTCTGCGATAGATCACTTTTTCGTGGCGTGCCTGCCGGGATTGGGCCCCGGTAATCATGCTTTCAATATTAAGAGGACTAATTGCCTCGCTTTACTGAAATTTAAAAATCCGCTTTATTTGGACGCATCGTATAAGAACGGCGGAGAGTTTCCACTGACTTGCGCATCCGTATTAAGAATCACCGGCACCAAACTTTTGGCCGAGCTTACGCTGATGTTCCAGCCGTCCACTGCCAGCAGCGGTGAATCGCCATCCAGATCGGCACTGGCTGCTTCGATGGTGATAACTTTGGTTTCTCCCGGCAGAAGAGAGAGATAATTGTCACTGTAAAAAACCGGCAATACGCGCTGGCCGGACCGGGCCCGCCGTAATTGCAAGTGGGCCATGAGCGCGATGGATTTAGTTGGATTGTACACGGACACATGGAGCAGGCATTTGCCGGCTTTGGTGGAAACCTTCGCGCGAATGTCCAAAGGCACCGTGGGCAGTTCATTCAAAGATTGAAAATCGTCAGGCTGATTCGTCGCGGCCCGCCAATAGAAATTATCAGAAACCAGATGATTGCGCGCGTCGCGCAATTCCACTTTGACGAAATGCACGGCGGAAAGGTCGGCGGGAAAAGCAATTTCACCTGCGTCGGTTGCTGTGCTGGGCGCGGCTGTGAGAACATCCTCGTGCGTATACTTTAAGGTTCCGTCCAAATCGAAAACCATCGTTTTGGCGGCCAGGCCTTTCAGCGTTTGCGGGTTGTTGTTGATGACCATAACGTGCCAGTTATTCTGGTTCATTTGGATATGGATCGGCTCGCAGGCTTTGCGCACGGCAAAGAGAGAAGCGTTCGGCTCCAAATCGTGGCTGTAAAGCTGCCAGACAAAACTGGGTTGCGCGGGATTGCTCATCCAGGTAATGACCCCGCTGACGGGATGAAATAATTTGGCGAACCGCCCTTCGTACATCGCACGAAAAGCCTCGTAATTGGCGAGCTGCGATTTGCGGACAAAATCAGGCAGGTTCGAGATTGGCCCATAACGGCGGCTCAAAATCACCGGATAGCGATTGCCCTGCTGCGCGCCCTTGCTGAAGTCGTGCTCGGCCCAGTCGTCATCGATGTTGTTCCAATCGTTGGATGGCATCATCGCCTCGATGGCTTCGAGTGTGGGGACGGACATGGAGCCGATCTCCGTTTTGAAAGCCTCCCTTTCCGGATAGGAATAATATTCACGCGGAGTGCGCCAGTAATAAGGGCCGCCTGATCTCACCCCGCGGCCGGAAGTGGAACTGGGCTGATAGAGCCGGCTGGAATCGAGCTCATCAATCAATTTCTGTATGCCATCGCCAATCGCGGCTGGAGGATTGCCTTCGTTCCGCGCACACCAAAGCGCGATACTCGGATGCTGCCGGAAACGCAAAATTTTCTCGCGCACATTGTCCAGATACAAGCCAGCATCGCTTGGGTCAGGTCCGTCAGCCGGGTTCGGCTGGAAGAATTCGTCCCAAACCAGAATGCCGTATTGGTCACATAATTCGTAGAAATCCTCACTGGTGCTTTGGCCGACCCAATTACGAATGATGGTGTAATTGGCCTGTTGATGCATGCGAATCATGGCATCCAGGCGCGCGCGAGGAAGGCGTTTCATGGCTTCATCCATGCCCCAATCGCCGCCTTTGGCGACCACGGGAACGCCGTTGACCGAGAGGGTGAGATTGCTCGAACCGAGAACGGAATAGGTAATCTCGCGAATGCCAAAAGAGACTTCTCGGGCATCCGAAACCGTATCGTTTTCCGAGAAGCTCAAATGCAACTTATAAAGCTCTGGCGAGCCATAACCATTCGGCCACCACAGTCTGGGATGTTTCAGGTGCAAAGAGTGAGTTGTGTCGGGCGTAAGGACGATGGTGCGCGTCTGGCCGGGATTGAGCAAAACATTTTGCTGGAATCGAATGTCGCCATTACCGCTGCCGGAGAGAATGCCATTTTGCGGCGAG
>DASXFM010000289.1:0-8274 GCA_036489615.1 Verrucomicrobiia bacterium
AAAAACGACCTGGTCTATTGTTGTCCGGGTGACGTGGGCGATCCCAGCGCAAACGGAGGCACAACGTGGCCAGCCGGAGACACCTGTTTCCTCGACTGGGGTAACAGTTATCTCATGCCGTGGAGATCCATCAGTTCCGGAATCACCACGCTTCTCGGGCAAAATGGCATTTACGGCTGGTCTTATTATGGTATGGAAGCGATCGGCGGTGATAATTACCCCCCGGATGTCGCGGCCAACCATAACCAGCCATCACTTCCCATGCAAACAACGCTGCTGCACGGGCAGGCGACCTCAAAGATTCTGTTTGTGGATTGGCCGGGCGCTCCGGACCGTCAATTGAATTGGGTATCCGCCTGGCACGCGGTAAAAGGCAAAGGCGTCTTCAATATTTGCTATGCGGACGATCATGTAGAGTCCTTTCTTTTCCCCGTAAATGAACGCTATCCCACCAACCCCTGGGGCAATACAGTTAGCCCGGGGCGCTGGGGCTGGTGGTGAGATTTCAAAAGGCGACTCTTATGGTTATTAGAGCCGGGTGGGCGTTGCAGGCGGGTGCGAAGAGATGGAAATCGAAACGCATGATTGAATCGAATTCATAATCGCGTGGGAAGCTATTGTATGGCGGCATGCGGTGCGAACGGACCGAGGCGCTATCCTCGCCGTGAATTCCTCCCGGGTTAAAATTATTTCAATGAGAAAGAAGTCACTTTCCAATTCCGCAAAGGGCAATGGAGCCGCTGCCTTTTTGAAAATCGGCAATGGCACGCAGGAACGCCATTCATCTGCCGTCGTTCGCGAATCAACCGCCAAAATCGTACCCTCTCGAACCTGGCCGACGCACTTCACTAACGGCAGCACTCAAAGTTCTTCACGGCTGGTTTCTGCCCGAGAAGACGAATTAGTGATTCCGACTTACCTGCCCGCAGCCCCGGACAAGAATCCCATGTTCATGGAAAAGCGGGTCTATCAAGGTAGCAGCGGCAAGGTCTATCCCCTGCCCTTCACGGACCGGATTTCGGAAACGAAAACAGAGCGCAAATGGAAGGTCATCTGGCTCGAAAATGAGTATGTCCGCGTGATGATCCTGCCGGAAATCGGGGGACGGATTCATGCAATCCTCGATAAGACCAATGGGTACGATCTAATCTATAATCAGAAAGTCATCAAACCGGCTCTGGTGGGATTAACCGGGCCATGGGCTTCGGGCGGCATTGAGTTCAATTGGCCGCAGCATCATCGTCCGGCGACATTTCTGCCGACGGACTACGAGATTGAGGAACATACCGACGGATCGATGACCGTCTGGTGCAGTGATCACGACCCCATGTGCCGGATGAAGGGTATGCACGGAGTCTGCCTGCATCCGGGCAAAGCGCTGGTGGAACTGAAAGTACGCGCTTACAATCGTACGGCCCTAACCCAAACGTTTCTATGGTGGGCCAACGTAGCCACGCGGGTGCACGAAGCCTACCAGAGTTTTTTTCCGCCGGACGTTTATTATGTGGCCGACCATGCGCGGCGTTCGATGAGCCGTTATCCGTTGTGCGAAGGAATTTATTATGGCGTCGACTACGGCCGACGCGCTCAAAACGGAATTCCCGCCAACGAAATTCCGACGCAATTTGTTCCGCCACACTGCGACAATTCAAAGAACGGGGATCATTCAAAATTAGATTACGCACCGAATGACTTGTCTTTTTACGCGAATATTTCCACGCCGTGCAGTTACATGTGCATGGGAAGCAAAGAGGATTTTTTTGGCGGTTACGATTACAAGGCGCAGGCGGGAATTGTTCATATCGCCAACCATCATATATCGCCAGGCAAGAAACAGTGGACCTGGGGCAATCATCCATTTGGGTATGCGTGGGACCGCAATCTGACTGACGCCGATGAGAACGGCGAGTTTGCTCCATATATCGAAATCATGGCCGGTGTTTACACGGACAACCAGCCGGACTTCAGTTTTCTGCAACCTGGGGAAACTCGAACGTGGAGCCAGTATTGGTATCCGATACAAAAGATTGGGCCGGCGCAGAAGGCCAACGTCCACGCGACGCTGAGTTTGAAAACGGAAAAGGGCGCGGTACGACTGGGCATCGTCGTGACACAGGCCTTTCAAGGCGCGACCATTGAGCTGTCGACCAGGGACAAAACGATTTATTCTGTCACCCGCGATCTAAAACCCGGTGAACCGTTTGTAGAGTCTATCGCCGTGGCGAAAAAGGCCATTCAAACCGATCTTGCGGTTCGGGTCAGGGACAATAAAGGGGATGAAATCATATTCTATGAGGCGAGACCGCCTATCAAAGAGCCTGTGCCGCCCGCAGCCACTGAACCCGCGCTGCCCGACGAAATGCGCAGCGCCGACGAACTCTATATTACGGGCCTGCACCTGGAACAATACCGTCATGCAACACGCTGTCCAACGCTGTACTGGCGGGAAGCGTTGCGGCGCGATCCATTGGATTCCCGATGCAACAATGTGATGGGACTTTGGCATCTGCGCCGCGGCGAGTTCGGCACAGCGGAACATTACTTTCGCAAAGCGATCGAGCGCCTGACCCGGCGCAACGCCAATCCATATGACTGCGAGGCCATTTACAATTTGGGTTTATGCCTGCGCTATCAATTGGACGGCCAAACTTCAACCAATGATAAACTCTTTAGCGATGCCTACGCGTCATTTTACAAGGCAACATGGGATCAACGTTGGGCCATGGCCGGTTTCCATGCTTTGGCGGAGATGGATTGCCGCCAGGGCGACTGGATCGGGGCGCTGGAACATTTGGACCGGTCTTTGCGGTTGGACACAAACAACCTGCGCGCCCGTGATTTGAAAGTCATGGTGCTGCGGAAATTGGAGCGGCATTTGGAAGCGGATGAGTTGCTGCGGAACACACTGGCGCTGGATCCGCTCGATTGGTGGGCACGGCATCTTGCTTCGGAGCAGGTCCCCGGGGCTTTAAATCATCGGTGTGCCGTGCGACCAGCCGATTTGGAAATCGGCGATACAGCAGGTTTGGAAACCCGCGGTACGTCTACCGCGGTGGACGCACGACCTGCGAAGCGCGCCACCCCTGCCACACCTGACCTCCAAACGCGATTGGATATCACACATGATTTGGCGCGGGCCGGTTTATATGCAGAAGCAATTATCCAGTTAAGAACGGGACTCATCGACGATGAGAATGCAGATGATTTGCCTGACCAGAACTGGGGCACAAAGCCGATCGCGCTCTACACCCTCGGCTGGCTGTATGAAAAGAGCGGCAATGAAAACGGTGCTCTGAAATCCTACCGGCAGGCAGCGATGGAATCACCCGATTACTGCTTTCCTTCGCGCATGGAAGACATAGCGATTCTGGAGGCCGCGATGCGAACGAATCCCGCTGACGGGCGCGCGCCATATTACCTGGGTAATTTGCTTTATGATCGCAGGCGGCATTCGGAAGCGATCAAGTTATGGGAAAGAGCGGCCCGGCTGGATCCAGCATTTTCAATTGTTTGGCGCAATCTGGGCATCGGCTATTTCAACATCTCTCAAAAGCCGGCAAAAGCCCGCGCCGCTTATGACAAGGCGTTCCTGGCCAATCCGCAAGATGCACGGCTATTGTTTGAGCGCGACCAACTTTGGAAACGTCTAGGCTACCCGCCGGCTCGTCGGCTGGCAGAACTGGAGAAATATCCACAATTGACAGGCCAACGGGATGATTTAAGCGTGGAGCTGTGCGCCCTTTTCAATCAAACGGGGCAACCGCAAAAGGCATTGGAGATTTTGACCCGCCGGAAATTTCAACCCTGGGAAGGAGGCGAAGGCCTGGCCCTCGGCCAGCATGTGCGGACACATTTGGCGCTGGGACGGCAAGCGCTGGAACTCCGGCATTACGCAGCGGCCCTCGTATTATTTCAACAAGCACTGGCCTCGCCGGAGAATTTAAGCGAAGCCACCCACATCCTGGCCAATTGCAGCGATATTTATTACTGGCTGGGCGTCGCCTGGGATGGCCTGGGCGACAAGGCAAACGCACGCGAGCAGTGGCAGTTCGCTGCCGCGTTCAAAGGCGATTTTCAGGAAATGAGCGTGCGCCTGTTTTCGGAAATGACGTTGTTCTCGGCGCTGGCGATGCAGAAGCTTGGACGAACGACAGACGCCGCAAAGCTGCTGCAGAATTTGCTGGCCTACGCAAAGCGCCTGGCCAAAACGGAAGCCAAAATAGATTACTTCGCCACGTCATTGCCGACGATGCTGTTATTCGACGATGATTTGCAGTTCAGGCAGCAAACGACGGCCCTCATCCTGGAAGCGCAGGCGCGATTCGGCCTTGGCCAAAAATCGAAGGCAAAAAAGTTGGTGAACCAGGTCCTGCAGCGCGACCCCAACAATGTCCCGGCGACCGATTTGCAAAAGGCGTTCATGTAACCCAAACATCAAACAAAAAACGTTCACACCTATGAAAACAGACAAAGGCGGACTCCGTTTTAAAATCCTAATGCTGGCGGCTGCGTTGCTGTTGCCAAATTTGTCGCGGGCGGACTATTGGATGACCAATCAGCCATCATCGACCTTTGGAAACTGGGATGGCTGGGGCTGCAGCCTGTCATGGTGGGCGAACGTCAATCAATTCGGCACGAATGAAACGATGGCCAGCCTGATTTTTTCGACGAATAACGTGAGTTACGACGGTTCGACCGTGCCTGGCCTGGGCTATAATATTGTGCGCTATAATCTGGGCGGTGAAAGCTGGACGCCGGTTGGCACCTCGCAAATGTATCTCCCGACGAACATGACCCAATATCCGTATCGGGAAATAGAGGGTTATTGGACAAATTGGTACAGCACAAATATCACCAGCAGCAGTTGGAACTGGTGGGCGGATTCGAATCAGCGGAATATGATGTGGCTGGCGCGAAACCTGGGCGCTAATATCTTTGAATTGATTTCGTATTCCCCCATCTGGTGGATGTGCAACAATCTGGATCCTTGCGGCGCCGGCAGTGGCTCAAGCAATAACCTGGAATCCTGGAATTACGACCAGCATGCCGTTTACCTGGCTTCGGTGGCGGCCTACGCTAAAGCAAATTGGGGTGTGAATTTCAGCTATGTCGAGGCGTTCAATGAACCCAGCGCCGATTGGTGGGTCTGGGATGGCCCCCAGGAGGGTTGCCATTTTGACGATGGCACCCAGGCAACAGTGATTGGGTATTTGCGCACCGAACTCAACAATCGCGGATTGAGTTCGGTCGGTATCACCGCGTCGGACGAATACAATTTTTCCGAGGCGCAAACTACGTGGCAGAGTTTCAGTTCCACGATCCAATCCGATATTGTCAAAGTGAATGTCCACGGCTACAACGCCACCAACAGTTCCGCCAAAAGCGCTTTGCATTCGGCCGTGGGCGGCAAAAAGCTTTGGGATTCGGAATATAATGACAACGACACGAGCGGTATGACTTTGGCGGAGACCATCAACAACGACATGACCTGGCTGCATCCGACCGGCTGGTGTTATTGGCAGCCGTACGATTGGTCAACCGTGGGCCTGATTGAAGCCAATCCCGACCAGGGCATTATTGCCACCGTTTGGACAAAGTTCTATGTCATGGCCCAGTATTCCCGTCACGTATTGCCGGGTATGACCATCATCTCCAGCGGCGATCACAATACCACGGAGGCTTATGATTCAACCAATCATCGGGTAATTTTGGTCACCCAGAACTGGGGTACCGCGCAATACATCGGCTACGATCTCACCCGGTTCACAACCGCCAATGGCAATTTGACCCGCTGGGAAACAGACACCGACGGGACCGGCGACCTGCATACCCAACACAACGACTTGACCTGGAACCAAACCAAGCGATTCTGGGTCTGGTTTCCGACCAATTGCGTCATGACTATTGAGGCCGACAATGTCATTAAATGATTGCACTCCATTTTTCGGCTGCATTTTTGGAAATTTGCGAAACCAACCAGGCGTGAAAGTCATTTTAGCGGGCTTGCTGCTGATAATGGCAATGCCCACGCTGGCCCAATATCAGGGTTCAACCAATGCCTGGCTGTTTAACTCCAGTTATAACACGAATGTCAGCGCGAGCCTTGAGGACGGCTATACTGGCAACATTGGCCTGAATTTCCAGGTGGTGACCGCTAACGTGCCGTCGGGAGGCACTGTGTATATCACGGCCCTGGGATTTTACGCCGCATCGGGGACGGTAGGAGCAAACCATACGCTATCGCTTTGGGGACCGAGCGCCACGTCCGAAGGTAATTTAAGCAGCGCCAATTTGGTGTCCGTAACTCTCAATGCGGGAACCCCGGTTGACACCAATGGGTTTGCCTGGGTGACTTTGAGCGCTCCCATCGCCCTGGTGGCCGGGGATTATTATGATTTATTGGCGAGCGTGACTTCGGGCGGCCCGGACCCGTATTTGCAGCCTTATGAAGGCGGTGGCACGACTGGTCCGGCTGTCATTTCGATTCCTTCCGGTTCTCCTTTCGCGGCTGTTGCCGGAGCCTATAGCACGGCCGGCTACGCCTACTCGAGTTCGACGTACCTGGGACCAAATATGCAATATCAGATTATTGGTTCGTCTCCAGCAGACATCAGCCTCGATGCCAAACAACTGGGCCGAACCTTTGAGGGGATTGGCGCGGCCAGCGCCGGCGCATCGTCGCGGCTCCTCATTGATTATCCGGAACCAGAACGGAGCCAGATCCTCGACTACCTGTTCAAACCCGGTTACGGCGCTTCCTTGCAGCATTTGAAAGTGGAAATCGGCGGCGGCGTCAATTCAACGGACGGCACGGAACCATCGTTCGAGATGACCCGCGGCAGTTTGAATTTCACGCGCGGTTACGAATGGTGGCTCATGCAACAGGCCAGGATGCGCAATCCGAATATTATATTAGACTGCCTCGCCTGGGGAGCGCCCGGATGGATCGGCAATGGCAATTACTACTCGTCCGACATGTGCAATTATATCGTGAGTTTCATTGAAGGAGCCCAAAGCACTTATGGACTGAACTTCAATTTTACCGGCACGCACAACGAAGCGACGGTCAATACCACGGAAACGTCGTGGATAAAACAACTCCGCTCCACCCTGAACGCGAATGCATTGCAAAGCGTTCAATTGGTCGCGGCCGATGAGTGGGGAGGAACCTGGAATATTGTCACTAATACCAGTTGCGGTTTGCTCTATGACACCGTGTTGTCCAACGACATCGCGCGCGTCGGCGCGCATTATCCCGGGCAAACCAGTCCCGCCGCGGCGCAGACATCCGGCAAACTGCTGTGGTCCAGCGAAGATGGCATCGGCGGCAGTACCTGGACGACGGCCACAAATCTGGCGCGCATTTTCAATCGCAATTACATCAACGCGAAGATCACGAGCACGGAAATCTGGAGCCCGATCACCAGTTACTATGACATCCTGGCCGCGTCGGATTCCGGCCTGATGCGCGCGAATACGCCATGGTCCGGGAACTATTACGTTGCCCCCGCCATTTGGGCTGCAGCCCACACGACGCAGTTTGCCGCGCCCGGCTGGACTTATCTCGGAGGCAACGCGTGCGAGTTGCTGCCCGGCGGCGGAAGTATCGTGACGCTGGTTTCCACCAACCAGTCGGATTACAGCATCGTGGTTGAAACGTCAGACGCTCTTGCTTCGCAACTCGTCACATTCCGCCTGACGAATGGACTTTCGACTGGACCCATTACGATTTGGGAAACCACCCAATCCAATCAATTTGTCAATGTCGGCCAGGTAACGCCATCCAACGGAACTTTCGGCTGCATCTTTCAACCAGCGGCCATCTATTCGCTTACCACGACCACCGGCCAATCCAAAGGCGGCGCGACACCCCCGCCCTCCGCTCCCTTTCCATTACCTTTCAAGGACAACTTCGAAACCTACGCGCCGGGCGCCACGCCAAAATATTTTTCAGACCAGGCCGGGACATTTGAAGTGGCCACACGCGCCGACGGACAAGGTCAAAGCCTGCGCCAGGTATCTTCGCAGGCTGGCCTTCGCTGGACATCTGAATGGCAGCCATACAGCCTGATTGGCGATGCGAGTTGGGCCGACTACGACGTTAGCGCTGATGTGCTGGTGGAAGCGAACAGCGGCCAGGCATTTATCATGGGTCGCGTTGGAAACGTGCCGGGATTTTCCAATCCCCTCCCCAGCGGTTATTGGCTGGCATTGAATAACGCCACGTCGCAATGGCAACTGTATGCTTCAACCAATCTGCTCGCGTCCGGCCCG
>DASXFM010000326.1:0-6381 GCA_036489615.1 Verrucomicrobiia bacterium
TGATGATTTGAAATCCGATTGACGGCATGAACGGCAAAGACATGGGCGGTCGGTCCGTTTCATTTTCCGCATCGTGCGCTTTCTGGAAAGTTGAAACCAAAATCATTTGAATGAAAATTTTAAAACTCATTGGTTTCACCATCATCCAACTGCTCAAACAAATCTGGTTCCTTCCCCGATCCATCGCGGATTCTGTCAGGCAAAAACGCCAGTCGTTGGCCCGCAAAAAACAGGAAGCCGAACGCCTCGACCGCATACGCAACCCGGATAAATATCTCGGAAAGTGATTGGACACCCCTATCACCGCTAAAATTGCCGGCAGCCAAACGCCGACATTCATTTACAATCATCGATTCAACCGGCATCCTGACTCTGCCTGCGGAGAAACATTTATTCCGTCGGCCAGTCAACTGCGGTCAAAGAAAGCATTCCATCATGGGCGACAGATCACCGAAAGCCAACCAGAAGAAATCGACACAGAAACAAAGCAAAACCAACGCTGCCAGCGCAAAAGCAAAGGCGGCCGTTACAGCCAAGCAAGCCGCCGGCAAGAAAAAATAAACGGCCCTCTGGTCATCTCTCTTGAATTAAACGGCAAGAGAGATGAATTTTCCTCTTCTGAAACTTCAACAAGGCCAGGTCTGGAAATGCGGAGCATTCCTCTTTTCTCATCATTCGTCCTTTGACATCCCTTGAGTTTACGAACGATTTGGGTTATACGACGTTATGCGGTTTCTCGATCGCTTTCTAGAGAAGTTTCCGACACCACGACAAATTCGCGAACGGGAAGCGGAGATTCAGGCCCGTCGAACTTCGCAAGCCTCACAGTGGGCCACTCGCTATTTCCCAGTTGAGATGCGGCGTGCCGCCACTTCAGTTGCTTTCGCACTTTGCGAGATTGAATGCCTGGACACCGCAATGTTTGACCCGAACAGCCGTTTGATTGAGGACCTGAAAATGACAGATTTAGAGCCGGCTCAGGTGGTCATGCATTCGGAAAAGGAATTTGGTATTCAGATCCCCGATTCCGACGCGGAAAAGCTCGCCACCGTATCCCAGTGGGTTCACTACCTGCACGAGAGAGCGTAACCCCTACGACCCATGCTGCTCGACTCATGCCGGAAGTTTGACCGCCAGCACGTCGGCCTTTTCGATGACCGGCGGTTGGGCCAGCAACTCCGGCGCTTTGGCCATCAAAGCGGCAGCGACCTTCCCTGAGAGATGCGCCTGCCGGCCCGATTCGTCCGAAAAAGCGTCGAAAATACCGAACGTCGTTGGTCCCAAACGAATTCCAAACCAGGCTACTGTCCCCGGCTCCTGTTCCACCAGCGGCAAACCTCCGCGTAGAAAGTTCTCCACCTCTGCTGCTTTTCCGGGTTTAGCCTCCAATCGCACGAATAATGCTAATTTGATCATATTCCATTCCTTTCGATTTGTGTGGGCACTATAACGCGGGTCTCCCTCAACCGCAACCGACCCAATGAAATGACGCCGGGGCGAGCCACCAGGCTTTCCTTGGCGCTGTCTGCATTCTCTGCGGTTAAGTTAACGATTGGACAAAATTTTCTGGAATAAAATCGGGCCATGACCCCTCTAATCCTTGATATGATGAAATGGATTTGTCTCCTGGCGATGCTCGCCGGCGTGTCCGCCACCGCCGCGCCGATTGCGTTTCAAAGTTCCGAACGCCAGACCGCGCTGCTGGAGCTTTACACGTCCGAAGCGTGCAGCAGCTGCCCGCCGGCCGAGGCCTGGTTGAGCAAGCTGAAGGATGCGCCCGGCCTGTGGACCGAATTTGTGCCCGTCGCCTTTCACGTGGACTACTGGAACAACCTCGGCTGGCGCGATCGGCTGTCCAGCGAACAGTTCTCCGACCGCCAGCGCACCTACGCGCGAGTCTGGTCGGAAGAAGACGTCTACACACCCGAATTTGTCCTGAACGGCAGTGAATGGCACAATTGGGCCGGCTTCCGGGGCGCTCCGTCCGCCTCACCGAGTAAGGCTGGAGTGCTCCGAGCCAGTTCTATAGACGGCAAACACTGGCAGGCGAATTTTGTTCCCGCCGGGAAGGGAACGGCGGATTACGAGGTTACCGCCGCGTTGTTGGTCACCGGATTGGTTTCCGATGTCGCGGCAGGCGAAAACTCGGGCCGCCATTTGAAGCACGATTTTGCCGTGCTCTCACTCATCACGCGCCCGCTCACCAGCCAAACGAACGGATTTCAGGGCACGTTCATCATTGACGCCGTGCCAAAGGGAATCACCGGGCGGCTGGCGTTAGCCGTCTGGGTGACGCGCAACGGACAACTCGAACCCTTGCAAGCCTCCGGCGGCTGGCTGGCGCCCATCACAAACAATTTGCAACAACCTCCTCCATCCCGGTAGGGCAAAGCTGCCGCTTTGCCCTGATCAAAAAAATTTTTGCGCATCACCCCCCCCAAACCACCTTAACCATTAGCCGTACCAAACCATCGGACGACGATTCTCCTTCTCCTCGGGGGCCTGCCCTCCGTAGCTTCCGAGCGAAGGATGGGAGAAGGCCGGCCTGTCGCGCCATAGCTTCAGCGACGGCGGAGACGAGGGCGGGCTTTCTGCAGCGGACGTGCGTCTGCTCTAACTAACTTAGCATCTCGATCACCCGACCTCCCACCTCATTCGCCATCTCCAATACCCGGCGAACGATTCCGCATTCCGCACTCCGCATTTGGAAGGCCACCATTGTGCCCACAAAATTTATCAGTAAGCTTCCCCCATGAAGGCTCTCGTCCTCAAGGACTACCGGCGCTTTGCCATCGAGGATTTTCCGACGCCGGAAATCCAGCCCGACGAAGTCCTCGTGCGCGTGCGCGCCTGCGGCATCTGCGGCAGCGACGTCCACGGCATGGACGGCAGTTCCGGCCGGCGAATGCCCCCAATCGTGATGGGACATGAAGCCGCCGGAGAAATTGCGAAAATCGGCGGCGACGTCACCGCATGGAGAATCGGCGATCGCGTCACCTTTGATTCCACAATTTATTGCGGCGACTGCTGGTATTGCCGGCGCGGCAACGTAAACCTTTGCGAGAATCGTCGCGTGCTGGGCGTGTCTTGCGCCGAATATCGCCGGCACGGCGCCTTCGCCGAGTTCGTCGCCGTACCACAGCGGATTCTTTACCGCCTGCCGGACAACTTAAGCTTCGAACAGGCGGCGATGGTCGAGGCGGTTTCCGTCGCGGCCCATGCCGTCAAGCGCACGCCGCTGGCAAAAGACGCCTCAACCGTGGTCGTGGGCGCGGGAATGATTGGCCTGCTCGTCGTCCAAACGCTGCGCGTCGCGGGCTGCCATCCAATCATCGCGATTGACCTCGACGACAGCCGGCTGGCTCTCGCCGCCAAATTCGGTGCCACCCAAACGTTCAACGCCGGCAATCCCGGCTTGCCGGAAAAAATCCGCGCGCTCACTGGCGGACGCGGCGCGGACGCCGCATTCGAAGTGGTCGGCCTGCCGCCAACCGTCAAGACCGCAATCGATTGCGTCCGGAAAGGCGGCAGCGTAACCCTCGTCGGCAATCTGAAACCGCAGGTCGAATTGCCCCTCCAATCCGTCGTCACGCGCGAGCTTTCGCTCATCGGCACATGCGCGTCCGCCGGCGAATATCCCGCATGCCTGGACCTCATCGCCGGCGGCCAAATCAACGTGACCGGATTCATCAGCGCCACCGCGCCGCTGGAGGAAGGCCCACAATGGTTCGAACGGCTCTACACCGGCGAGAAAGGCCTGATGAAAGTTCTCCTGAAGCCCTGACCAAAACTATGCGACAAATCAAAACGGGTTTAATCGGCTGCGGAAAAGTCGGCCATTTGCACGCCGCCGCCCTTCAAAGTCTGCCGGAATCCCAATTCGTCGCCGTTTGCGCCCGGACGCCGGAAAAGGCGAACGCCTTCGCAGAACAATATCGCGTGGCCGCATTCACCAGCGTCGACGAAATGATCGCCAAAACCGGCGTGGAGGCGGTTTTCATTTGCACGCCCCATCCGCAACACGCCGCGCCAACCATCGCCGCAGCCAAAGCCGGTGTGCATGTCCTGGTCGAAAAACCCCTGGCTTCAACTCTGGCCGACTGCGACGAAATGATCGCCGCGGCGCGCGACGGCAAAGCCATTCTTGGCACCATCAGCCAGCGGCGATTTTATCCCCCGTGCGCCCGTATTCATCAGGCGATTCAATCCGGCAAGCTCGGCAAACCGATTCTCGGGACGGCCACCATTTTCGGCTCACGTGACGAAGCCTATTATCGAAGTGATCCGTGGCGCGGAAGCTGGCAGCACGAAGGCGGCGGTGTCCTGGTCAACCAATCGCCGCACCAGCTCGATTTGCTGCTCTGGTATCTCGGCGAACCGGCGGAAGTTTTCGGCTATTGGGCCAACCTGAACCATCCCTACATCGAAGTGGATGACACGGCGACGGCCGTCGTCCGTTTCAAAAACGGCGCTCTCGGGAATATTCTCGTGAGCAACAGCCTGAATCCCGCCCTGAACGCCCGCGTTTCCGTGCACGGCGCGAACGGCGCATCCGCAGGCGTGCAAACGGATGGCGGCGCCATGTTCGTGCCCGGGTTGTCCACTATTCTTGAGCCTCCGTTCAACGACGTCTGGACGATTCCCGGCGAGGAACCTTTATTGCCGAAATGGAAGGAAGAGGATGCGCAACTTTTTAAATCCGTAAAACCAACGGAATATTTTCACCGGCTGCAGATTCAGGATTTTCTCCACGCCATCATCGAGCGCAGACCGCCCGCCATTACTGCCGAAGACGGACGGCGCACAGTGGAATTGTTCACCGCAATTTACCGCGCGACCCGCGAACGCAAACCGATTCAATTCCCGTTGGCGGCGCAATAATTCCCATCAACCGGATGCTTCCAACCGACCAGAAACCGACCCGCGTTCGCTACCGGGTTTTGGCGATGCTCTTTGTGATGGTCGTCATCAATTACCTCGATCGCAGCAATCTCTCCGTTGCTATGACTGGTCTGAAAAACGACCTGCAAATGGATCGGTTCCACACCGGATTGCTGTTATCTGCCTTCGGCTGGGCCTACGCTGCCTGGCAGATTCCCGGCGGCTGGCTGGTGGACCGCGTCCAACCGCGCATTCTCTATGCGCTGATTTGCGGCCTGTGGTCCCTGGCGACCTTGATGCAGGGATTCGCCGGCACCTTCATTTTTCTCTTCTCGTTGCGGCTGCTGGTCGGAACTTTTGAGGCCCCGGCTTTTTCGCTTTTGAATCGGCTGGTCACGATTTGGTTTCCTTCACACGAACGCGCCGGGGCCATCGGCTGCTACACCTCAGGACAATATGTCGGGCTCGCCTTCCTGACGCCGATCCTGGTCCTGGCTCAGAACAATCTCGGCTGGCAATTCGTTTTCATTCTCACCGGCATTTTGGGTTTGGTTTGGGCTGGAATCTGGTTTTGGCGCTATCACGGACCGACCGAATCTCTCGAAATCAACTCCGCAGAAATTCGATTCATCCAGGCTGACGGTGGCCTGGCCGATCTAACCGCCAACCAGGGGCGTGCGTCGGCGAAAAAGTTCCGATGGGCCGACCTCGGCCTGGTCCTTTCGCGGCGGAAACTCTGGGGCATTTACATCGGCCAGTTCGCCGTCAATTCCACCCTCTGGTTTTTCCTCACCTGGTTTCCTACCTATCTCGTAACTTACCGTCATTTCAATTTTATCCAGGTAGGATTTTATGCTTCGCTTCCGTTCCTCGCTGCGTTTTTCGGAGTGCTTTCTTCCGGGTTGCTGTCGGATTTTTTGTTGAGGCGCGGCCTCTCCACCACCACGGCGCGCAAAGTGCCCGTCATTTCCGGCCTGCTGCTCTGCACGAGCATTGTTGGCGCAAATTACGTCAGCCATCCACCTTTGATTATTCTGTTTCTCACGATCGCCGGATTCGGCAACGGCTTCTCTTCCATCGCCTGGGTGTTCGTCTCGGAACTGGCGCCGAAACGATTGCTCGGTCTGACCGGCGGCATGTTCAATTTGTTCGGCAACCTCGCCGCCATCGTCGTTCCCCTCGTCATTGGCCTATTGGTGCGCGACAACAATTTTGCGCCCGGAATGGTTTTTGTGGCGCTTCTCGCGCTGGCCGGCGCACTCTCCTATATTTTTGTCGTCGGCCGCATCGAACGCATCAAGTGACCGAAATAATCCGTCTGGGCTGGGTAGGGCAGCGCTGCCGCGCTGCCCCAATTGAGAGATCCGCGCAGTAACCATCCAAACGACTGTGACCACTCCGCGTAGCAGCGGACATCCATCGCTCTAACTAATTTGGCATCTCGATCATCCGACCGACCTCCTCGTAAACCATGGCGAACACCGAGCGAACGATTTCGCG
>DASXFM010000356.1:0-8183 GCA_036489615.1 Verrucomicrobiia bacterium
GCTGTTATTCCATTCCACCGAAAACAGCGAAGAACCTTACATTATCGTTACTGTTATAGCGTCGGATGGGGTAGGGACACGTGGCGACGAGCCGTCGCCACCCCCACACTATTTGCTCAGCCGTTCTTTAGCGGGTTGGAAGGTTGGCGAAGGCGCAAACCCGGTGCCTAATCGAAGAACTGGCGGCGAGACGTCGCCACAACCCGCAGGCGAGGACGCCTGCGCTACTGCGCCGGCTGCGTTTTCGGTTTGGGTTTCGGGAGCGTTATGGTGAATGTGCCGGCGATGTAACTCTTTGAATCGTCAGGAAGGCATAGATAAATTTGCCCGGGGATTTTTCTTCCGTGTGCCGCGCCGATTTTCAACTCCATCGCGTAGCCGTCCGGGTATGTTTCGCTTTTATTTTGTTCATCTTCCTTCCAGGCGATTTCAATCTTCGGCGCGTCATTTCCGGACGCCAATTGAAATTCCATGGTTCTGTTTTCGATGGATTCGCCCAGGTCATGAATCATCAAGGATTCCTGACCGTCCGCCGAAATAAATCTGAGATTCCCGTTTCGGAAGAGAGCTCTCTTGATTTGAAAATCCACGCCATGGACTTCGCCGCTGACCGGGTTGTCGGGAACCGTTGCGTCCTTGACGTCCATCGTCCAGCCGGCGCCGTTGCCGGACTGGGATTCGCTTTCGTTGACGTTTGTTAGCGTCAGGGTTGGTGAAGAAACGGGTGAATTCGTGACGACAAATACATGTGCTTCCTGGTATGCCGCTTTAAATTTCGTTGAGAACCAGGCGCCGACATAAACGGCCAGTCCCACGCTAAAAAGTACGGTTGCGTAGCCGATAATAAGTCCCGCCGTAGCGAGGCGTTTGCCTTTGAACGTCGGGTCATGTCGGATTTTATGCCTGGCCAGATGACCGCAAATGATTCCGGGAATCCAGCCGATGCAAGTCAGCGAGCAGATGAGAGAAGCGATGGCCAATCTGGAAGTGCGCTGAAGGCCCGGCGCTGCGCGCGGAGTTGGAGCGGAGGCTTCATCAGGGTCAAGAATGGGCGGTGCCAGCGTCGGCGATTCCATTACATGCGGGACCGTGAGATTGGCATGGCAGGAAGGGCAAAGCATTGACCGGCCGCTTTCGGTCACATCGCAGACGATATGTTGACCGCAGGAAAGGCAGGAAAATTTGATTTGATCGTTCACGGCCCGGGCACTTGCGGTTTAGTATGATGAATCGCAAGGATTGGGCAATTTATTTCCGGACGAATTGAATTGAATGGTTGAACCACCGCAAGGTCTTGGAGTGTCCCGACCCGTCAGGATGACAACGCTTCGGGATCGCGCGAGACGTCCAATTCGAATGGCGTCATGAGTTTCAAAGCGGTGTCCCCCGAAAGCATTCGGGGTTGCCACCGCACTCCAGGACGCAAGCGTGGAGCGTGGATTTTAAGGTGTTTTGGCGGAAACGGATTGCCGATAGAGGAGGAATAACTGGTCCGGACGGACAAATTCGAATTCGTTCGTGTCAAAGGCGTTGGCGATATTCAAAGCGTCGGAAGGCGTAATGTTCCAGGCGACGCCCTGGCCCGCGACAAACAGAGGCGCAGTGTTGTTCCAACCGCGGGCGGCATTCCTAATGGCGGAGATGATTGCGTTGGTGTCCGGCGAATAGGTCGGCGTCAACGGGATTGTCTTGAGCCCCATCCGAACCGAATGATAAGACCCGCCTTGATCGAATAAGCCGAGAAGTGTAGGACAATCCGTCGCATAAGCGCGGGCAATACGAGCATGAACGCCGTCCCAGACCGTAACGGTGCGCAAGCCGCCGCGTCGAAAATAAGCTTCGGATTTAGCGGTGAAAGCAGAGATGTTTGTCTCACTCCAGAGTTCCATGTGGATGTAGCCGGCGCCGTTTGGACCGGAAATCAGGCAATCATTCGAGGAAGCAGTGCTCCAATAATAATTAAGCATTGCCGGGTCCAGGTCGCATGCCAGCGGCTCAACGGTCCAGCCAATCGGAACTTTGCCGCGGTCCGGATTATCCCACCACATTTTCATCACGTGCTGCATGTATTGGACGTTGTCTCCGTCGCTGAGGATGAGTGATACATAAACCTTGTTCGTGAGCGGTGGCGGTGGGGGAATCGGCGGAACATGGATGGCGGATTGAATGCCGCTGAAGACCGAGCCGTTTCGATAAAAATCGCTGGCAAGAACTGGAATGCCATAGTTGGCGATCCAAGTGAGGCCATTGACTTCACTTGGCCACCATCCTATGTAAACGCCGTCCATCGGAGTCATCTCTGAGACAAATTTCCCCAGCAAATCAGCGTCCTTCGAGATACCCGGGTCCAACCAGACGGTCGCTGATTTGACGGCGACCAGATAATCACGCAGATTTCCGTCAACGCCGGGTTGTGATCCGGCAATAATGCGGTGAGTACACGACGGCCAAAAATTTGTGTATAAATATTCGTAGACTTCATATTTGTCGGAAAACCGTCCGCGCAAATCATCTTTGACGGGAAGATTGTACGGAGAATTCGTCAATGTCTTTAGCAGCCTTGGGCTGCAGATGAGTTCATTGTTCACGCCGGCGATGGTCGTTGCCAAATTCAGTGTGTCCGGCTGGCTTGGATCGGTAACGACCAATCCGGTCACGTAACTCCGGTATTTCAGAATGCAATCGTAACCGCTGGTGACGTTGTAATTCAAATGGTGAAGTTTGACCCAGGTGAATTTGCCTTCGCCGTCGCGGCTGCTGACGCAAATGATTTGCGGCTGTGTTCGATTCACGATTCCTTCGAGAGAGGCAAACAAATTAATTTCCGGACGAGCGCTGGAACTAACATCGATACAGTCAATGACGGCCGCGGGTTTCGAAAATGCGGGCAACAATTGATTCGCCGACCAGGTGAGGCCTTCGCCGTGGGCGTAGCCAAGGCAAGAAGCGACCACCAGAATCAAAAGTACCGAGGCCGGAAATTTTAACGCCCAGGAAAACGCGCTTGTCCGCAGTATAAATCGTATCGTAGGTTTCCAAACCTGCCGGTCGCGCGACGCCCTGCGATTTGCCGATTTGGAAATCGGCGATACTGCGCGGCGGTTCGGACAACTCCCGGAACAATTCATAATCTAATCCGTATCTGCGCCCAATTCGGAAGCCGCCAGGTTGGAATAGCTCGAGATTGATTCGTCGGAGTCCGGGCAATAGTCGCGGATCCCAAGCATACCGCTGGAAAAATGACTATCGCTGACCTCGATGGCCGGCTCATGTGAGCCATCGACAAAAATCTGCAGAACCGTTCCCAGCGCCCGGATTTTCAAGTGATAAAATTGATTCGACTTAAAAGTCATCGGCGCCGTCATCAACGGGTGCCAGTCGTTATCGGCATAACCAAATTCCAATTGAGAGCCCTTCGAGTTGATGCCCGCGTAATAACCGCAATAGGCGTCGCCGCCGATATCGGGTTTGCTGACGCGGAAAATCAGCCCGGCATTACCGGTGTTGCCGACTCGAACGTCGCCTTCATAAACAAAATTCGTAAATACAGTGGCCATGGCAATGGCTTTGGCGCCGTTGGCAGAGCCCGGCACGGTGCTTAACGCGCCATTTCGCGCCGACCAGTTTCCGCCAAAGGTCGTCCAGCGCCGGCACCAGGACGCGTCAAAATTTTCGTTGAACGAACCCGCCACCGGCGAAGGTGTTCCCAAATAGGGAAACCAACTCACGCGCAAGTGCTGCGATCCGAACGGCGTCAGCGTCACGTCTTCCAAAGGACTGTCCGACGCGACAGGGCTCACTGGCGGTTCAAATGCCTGCTTGCCGCGCCAGCCAATCGTCCAGTCCGGCAGGAGCCGCGCGCGCGCCATGAGAGCGACCGAAGGTTGTGCTGGGTCAAAAGGGTCTGCCGGCACGGTCCCGAAATTCGTGAACGTCAAAGATGCGGCGGGGTTTTTTGGATCCAACTGCAAGGCATAATTCCACGGAGTGGCGGCATGGATTTCAAATTCATCGAAGCCCTTGGCTCGCGGGTCAGGCGTGCGCACCGTCCATTGTTCACCGATATGTAAAGAATAGACGACCGGGCCCCGGTTGATCGCGACCGCACGACTGGGCCCGGCCAGCGTTTGGATCGGCATCGGCAAATTGATCACCACTGAATCTCCGTTGGACCAGGCGCGCCGAAAGCGAAAAAATGAACCGGGACTCATGCCGGATTGCGCCTGGCCATTGACGATGATTGCGGCATTGCTGCACCAACCCGGAATGCGCAGAGCCAGCGGGAACGTCGTCGGACGGCTCATGGAAATTTTCAGCCGAATTTGTTCTTCAAATGGATAACCCGTGTCTTCGGTGACCTGGACCTGCGTACCGGCGATCACCGTGTTTACCACTGTGGGGCCATAGGCAATCACGGCCAATCCTCCGTCCGCCGTAGCCGCCCAGGAGTTTTCGATAAATTTAGGCCAGCCCATATGAAAATTATACCGGCAACACGGATAGCCCGAATAAGGTCCCGGAAGAGTGCCGTTTGCATAGTCCTGGTTAAAGCCGTGGCCGCCATAAGTGGCGATGACGTTATTCGCCAGCGTATAATATTGAATCCCTTTAATATGATTGGCCAGCGCGGCGGGCAACGCATTGAAGGAAATGGTTTCCAGGCGATCGGCCAGCAATGGGTCGCCGGTAATACGCACCGCTGTTTCCAGACTTAGCATGGCTTCCACGGTGGCGCACAACTCGACACCTTCAATGCTCGCATCGCCCGCCAAAAATTCGGTGCCACTGTTGATGCCAAATGAGAGGGCGTTCTCACGCATTAAATTATCCAGGCCCAGTGAAACGGATTTCTCCAGGTCCGGCTGGCGCGTGAGTTGGGCGTAGACGGCGGGCATTTTCAGCGCTTCTTCGACATTGACGTTGTGCTTGGGCTGAAAATCTTTTCCGAACAGGTCGAAGCCGTTATTCGTGAAAATCGCGGGCCAGTCATAAGCTTGACGGCGCAGCAAACGAACGAGCGCGAGTAACTCGGTATCTCCGGTCCGGTTGTAAAGCCAGAGGGCCACGTCCATTTCATCACCGGCACGCGCCCGGCCCCAGTCGTTGAGCGGCCGGGCCGGGAGGTTGGCGAGCATATAATGAAAGTAATTTTCCAAAAAGGCGGGCACGCGCGTGTCCCCGGTCGCTTCGTAATATTCTCTTAGCGCGCAGGTGGCGAGGATCCTGGGCCACCAGTCATTATTTGAGGCCGGGCCGATGTAGCCGTCAGCGCGCTGATGGTCGAGCAGCCAATCCATCCATTTTTGCGCTTTCTGCTTAAGGCCCGGATCATTCATCGTGTAGGCCAGGGCGATAAGGCCCCGGACATAATACGGTCCACGTTCCCAGTTATCACCCGTCCCACCCAGCCATGCGCTATTGGTGCCGAGATCGTCGGCGTAAAGGGTTTCTGCATTTCCGGTCAGACCATCACGCTGCATTTGGCATTGCGCAAGAAGCCAGCCTAGTGGACGGACGCTCCCCAGCGGCAGCGCCACAAATGGAGTCCTCATTAGGGGCACTCGATTGGCAACGACGACGGTGGGGGGGAGATTTGAAGAGGATGGAATATCAATCGCCCCGGCCATCGAATTCCAAACGATCCCCGCCAAAATCATCGGGGCAATGAGCTTGACCTTGGTCACAGCACTAATTCTTTTGGACGTCCATGAGGCCAAAATCGATATATTGTCCGCCAACAGTTTGATGGCAATGCACGGCGATCACATTCGTGCCGGGCTTAAGCGCCGCTTTTCCAGCAGGCGTCAATGCAAACGCATCGTAGTTGACAATGTAACCGCTGGTTTTCAGGGCCAGCACACCATTGATGTAGACCTCGGCATCTTCATCGTGATGCAACCAGCCTTCCAGGTCGTCATAAGTTGTCGGCGCGATGGTGACCTCGCGGCGCAGCCAGATATCGTCCGTTTGCCAAATGGTCCCAATAACCGCCCCGGGCGTTCCGGGTGTGCCAAAGCCGCTCTTGCCTCGCGCCCACGAGGAGTCATCATAGTCTGTGCTCGTCCAATTCCCATGAGGCCTGGCCAAACTATAGCTCCAGATGGCTGGTTGCTGATCGGCTGCGGGAAGAATCACCGTCATTTTTTCCGGTTGCGGAATGGGCGCCCAATGGGTGGCCTTCGTATGGTCGTCAGCGGCGTATTTCCGCCAGGCGGGTTTCTCGTAAAGCATCTTCAGAAAAACGCCGCCTACGACGGGGCGGGCATCGAAACCCACGCGCCGCGCCGTTTTGGTTTCATACCAGTCGCTCATTGGCGTACGGTCCGGCGTCGCATTCAAAAAAGCGACGATGTGGCTGATCATATCTTGAAAGTCGCGCCGGTTTTGCGTCAGCGTCGCGGTCCAGGTAGTCCAATCCAGCTTGGTGTAGTTTTTACGAGAGTCCAGCGGCAGGCCGTATTGATTTTCGGATTTTTTGTAAAAAGCCATTTCCTTTTGCGTAACCGCATCCGGAAATAGATTCAATCCGAGGATTTTGTCCCAGACCAGATTATACTTTTGGCTCCACGTGCCGGGCCGGTCAAACGCAAGGCGGAAATGGTCGCCGTCATCGGCTTCGCTGGCCCAGCGTTGCGCGCATTCGCGGGCAAATTTGAAATATTCCGCGGCCTCGGCGCTTTGGCCGCGCATTTCAGACAGTTTTGCGAAGGCGCCCAGCGCGCAAATGGTTTTTGCGGACAAATTCACGTTATGGGCCAAATGGCCGGCGAAATCATCCGTACAAAGCTGGTTTTCCGGATCAAATCCCCTCGCCTTGAGATATTCGGCCCACTGCTGAAGCTGCGGCCAGTACAACCCCGCGAAATCCGCATTGCCTTCCATTTCGGCATCCGCGCAAAACAGCAGAAGAAGATTCCCGCTTTCCTCAACGGGCATTTGGTCCCGGGCGCTCGTTTCACCGCCCCCGTAAACCTGGCCGTTGGCCTGCGGATACGTTCCCAGATCATGAGGAGCAAACGGGAACTTCCAGCGCGAGCTGGCAGCGTAGTTCATAAACGGCACGATAAAGGACTTGGTCAGGGTCGGCCCAAACAATAAAAACTGCGGCGACATCGGATAGAAAACGTCCGACGTGCTGATGCAGCCGTTGGAATGGTTTTCCTTGCAGAAAAACATCGGCTGGCCGTTGTCATCGGCTACGAATTTGCCGGAGGCAAAACATTGCCGATACGCCAGCGCGCCTAATTCTGCGTAATCCTCGCCACCGGCCCGGCGCAAATCGCGCATCAATTCTTTATCAAAGGCGGGACAACGCTTTTGCAAAGACGCATAGTCCTGCGCCGCCGCCTGCAGGAGATCGCCTGCCTGCCATCCATTGCGCCGCCAGTAGGGACGCAAATTGTGCTTCATGTATTGGATGGAATAGAGGTCATCATAGGCCAGCATTAGCCAGGCGGACACCGGTTTGGATCCAACAGCGCCCAAACTTGCCTCGAACGCAATGACCGAATCGTCACGATTGTTGTTTTGAAGCGAAGCTTCCTGCCCGGGCGGAGGCAAAACGCCGTTATTGACGAAGCTGCTTCGCGCGCTCTCCGCGGTATTGGCCGTCAAATCCGCAGTTTCGGCTGCGGGCACAGCCACGTAAAAATATCCCCAGTCGATGCGAACGTCGTCACCCTTTTTCTGGAGCACCGGCTGGGCCACCGTGCCGACGTTCCAGGCTTTTACCCCGCTGGCGTCGGCTTTTTGAAAATCGACCGGTTGATCCGGAGTGTTGACGGCAAGCTCGGAACTGGCGTCAAAATAAACGGACACATTGTGTTTCTGTCCGTCAGTAGAACGCGCTTCCCAGGTCAGATAAGTCACTGGCCGGGACAATAAATCCAGATCGCCGGGCAGATCACCGTTCATGAAGGTCAAAGTCAGATTTATCCCCGCGCCGGCAAACGTATAAATGGTCCGCGTCGGAAGGACTTCGACACTCAACTGTTCCAAAGCGGGAAGGGCGTCGGGTTTAGTTCCCATGACGCGAAAATTTTGCCCGTCCACCCGCACCAGGCTGGTGAGGCTTTGCGGTTTCCCGGTCCAATGAGTGGTGTCAGCGTCGGTCAGATGATCCGCCGCCGACCAGACACTGAAATACGGGTCGCAGGCAACCAGGGGCACCGCCGGCGGTCGAA